>JAIYDT010000289.1 GCA_027487355.1 Verrucomicrobiaceae bacterium | reverse complement strand
TCGCTGCTGCTGCCAAAGCCGCTCTGTTCCCCCACCAGCGTGATCGAAAGCTCGGTTTGCGCGAGCATCCGCTGGGCCTCCTCCAGTTGCCTCGATAGAATGGCTTCCCCCGGGGTTTGACCGGTCGCCTTCTTGAAATGGGTGTGGAAAGTCTTGCTCGAAACCTGCTGGGTGGCCTTCAGCAGATGCTCGACACTGAGACCACCGCAGGCGTGTTGATGAATGTAGTCAACCGCTGCGGCGATGTCGCAGACCTGGGCCTTCAACTTGCCCGTGGACTGCCTGACATGCAGATCCATCGCATCAAGGCGGACCCTTTCCGGCGGTGCGGGCTTTCCCGCCATCATGTCCTCGAGGACCTTCATCGCTTCGAAGCCGATGGACTCCCCCACAGGCATCACGCTCGTGAGGGATGGATGACTGGCCAGGCTCAGGTCGGCATCGTCCGCTCCGATCACCGACACCTCTTCTGGCACCTGAATCCCGAGAGCCCGGCAAACCCGGATCAGGTAGCCTCCCCCGCCTGTCTCCGGACAGAACACCCCACATGGCTTTGGAAGAGTTCGAAGCCACTTCGCCAATCGCGAAGGCACAGGCAGCACCGAGGATTCCGTTTCATCCAAAAGGACAGGATCCACGACTTCCAACAAGGTTGCCTTCGCCGGATCACTGGGTCTCGCGAGATCGAGGAACACCCGGCTGAGCGGGATTTCGAGACTTGCCTCACTCTCCACCAGGAGCATGCAAAGCGTGCGAAGTCCGAGTTGCCGGAAATGCTGGAGAGCAGTGTTCACCACGGAGGCGAACGACCCTGCCACAACCGCCAGGTCCGGCTGATCCCTCACTGCACACATCGCCACCACCGGACAGCGCTGAGGCAGCGCCTTCAACAAGCGCTCCAGTTCCTCGTTTTCCAGAAACACCAGCATCCCGTCGGGCTCCCAGTCACGAAGCTTGCCAAACGGCCCGCCAGCCCCCGTCGAGGCTTCGAAATCCCGGGTGATCTGAAAGTCACGGAGGATCGAATGGCTCCGGCCATCGGCATGGGAAAGGGCCCCCCGATACAGGCGGTGGACGTAGGCGTTCGATTGCGCGCAAACAAACGCGACCTTTTTGGAACGAGGCATCCCGTTGACCTAGCGCCCTTACATGAAATGTATAGAGAATTCCCTCGGTTGCCATAGACGGAAAAGCAGATTCTGGCATCCTGACAATGGTCGAGTCCTGCATTCCTCACCCCAGCCTGCCACAGAGCAAAGGCAAATTTCCCATGAACCCGCATCCTGCCACTCCCTTGCTGTCATCGTTCCTTGGGCATGGACGCTTGGTGAGTTCAGCTTTGGAAAACCGCCATCCCCCGGAAGTGGGATTCATGCAGATTCCAGAGCAACCTTTGTTCCTTGGCCCTCCAATTGCTTCTACGCCCCCAACCCTTTGTTCATTCGTCGTATTAGAAATCCCCTAGTCCAGAAATCATGAAAAACCGTCGATTCAATCCGTTTGTTCGTCAACTGAGCGCTGCCACTGCCATCGTGGTGACCTTTGCCACCGCATCGAACTCCCAGGCCGCCTCCGCCTATTGGGACATTGATGGCGCCAATCCAGGGTCCGGAGGAGCCACCCCCGGCGGAAACTGGGAGGATGCCAACTGGTCCACCGCTGAGGCAGGAGATGCTTCCACGGCCAGCTGGATCAGCGGCGACACCGCCGTTCTCTCCGCTGGCAGCGATGCGACCGGTTCCTTCACCCTGAACCTTTCCAGCGCGAACACCATCGGTGGACTCACCGTCCAGGAAGGCAGCCCGACGATTTCAGGAACCGGATCCCTGGTGCTGAACAACTCGGAAACGCCCTTTTTCATCACGAGCTCGGTCACAGTCAGCTCCGCCATCACCGGTTCAGGCCAGGGCATCAACAAACAGGGCCCCGGCACCCTGACCTTGACAGGGGCCAACACCTTCAACGGAGAGCTCAGGATCAACGCCGGCTCGGTCTCGGTGGGAGGCAGCCTCGGCGGCCTGAGCAAACTCTCCTTCGGCTGGAACAACACCGGTTCAGGCGAGAATCTTGATATCACGGCTGGCTCCAACATCACCACCAACCAACTGATTCTCTGCGATTGGTACTACACGGACAGCACGGTCAGCCAAAGCGGCGGCACGCTGAACGTCGTGGGCACCAACGACACCAACAGCACCAGCTCCTCGTTCCTCCTCGGCCACTGGGGCTATGGCTCGACCTGCGTTTACGGCCTGTCCGGAGGCACGCTGAATTCACTGTCCGCCCGCCTCAGCATGGGCTGGGACCGCAGCAACGTGCAGTTCAACCAATCGGGAGGAACCGCCAACCTGCTGGGCATCAACCTCAACAACGGTCGTGGAAATTCCGCCGTCTATGATCTCTCCGGAGGTCGTCTGAACCTCGGACCAGGAGGCATCAACAACCAGGCGAGCAAGTCGATCCGGATCGGCAACGCCACCCTCGGAGCCTTCGGAAACTGGACCTCCACCAAGTCCATCACCCTGACCGGAACCGGCCCACTCACGGTGGACACCCTCGACTCGGCCAACGGCACCACGGCCCGTAACATCTCCCTTTCCGGCGGCATCACGGAAACCGCCCCCACCGGCATCATCAAGGTCGGCGCCGGCACACTCGGTGTCGCCGGCTCCATTTCCTACACTGGAGACACGGTCATCGACGGTGGAAAGTTCCTTCCAGGGCCTTCGCTCACCTCGTCGAAAATGGTCGTGAACGCCGGAGGCTCGCTTGGCGCGGGAACCGTGAGCACGGCCGGACTGAGTGTGGTGGGTGACATCGAACTCAATGGCGGCAATCTCGCCCTTCGCGTCGGCACACCCTTCGATCAGCTCGATGCGCTGTCCGTGAACGTCGTCAGCGCCTCCACTATTGAAATCGTCCCCTCCCAACAGCTCAACGTCAACGATGAGTTCGTGGTCCTGAAGTATGCCAGCCTCGACGGACTGGGCTTTTCCGGACTCTCTCCGGCAACCCTTCCCAACCCGCACTACAGCGCCTCGCTCATTGATGATACCGTGAACAGCCAGGTCATCCTCAAGGTGACCGGAGCGGATTCGTTGATCTGGACCGGCAGCAGCAGCAATGCCTGGGACGTCAACTCCACCTCAAACTGGAAGCTCGTCAGCGCACTCCC
>JAIYDT010000535.1 GCA_027487355.1 Verrucomicrobiaceae bacterium | reverse complement strand
TCAGGCAATAGACCAGAACTGGTCACAACGAAGCGTCCCGCAACGGGCTTGGCCCTTGTCGGGTGGCACCGCGCGTGTAAGAAGTGCCGGAGTCTCCAAACCCATGTCGTTTTCCAACATCCACCTGACCTGGCTGACTTCAGCGCTGGTTTTGTGTCGCCTGGCGTTCTGTCTGCAAGCGGCCGATCGCACGGTGATGGAGGGTTTCGTCGGCCAGAACTGGGATATCTCGGACGGACTTCCCGGCACCCGGATCTCGTCGGTGGCCCGCACGGCGGACGGCTATGTCTGGCTTGCCACACCCAACGGGCTATCGCGGTTTGATGGTGTCCGGTTCTTCAATCTGACCCCGGAGAACACGCCCGCCCTCAAGGTGACGGCGATGCGCTCATTGCTGACACGCCGGGATGGTTCCTTGTGGATCGGGACGGGCAGCGGAGCCCTGTATCGGCGAGCCGGGGATCGCTATGTGGAGGTGGACGACGGAACCTCGCTCGAGGGCAAGTCCGTGCTGTCTCTTGCCGAGGATTCCGAAGGATCGCTTTGGATCGGAACGGACGGGGCCGGTCTCTTCCGGATCACGGACGGAAAGCCCGAAGCCATCAGAACGGAGAACAGCGAACGCCCTGCGCGTCGCGTTTCCCAAATGACCCTGGATACGGAGGGGCGATTGTGGATGCTGATCGATGGCCAGATCTATCATGTAAGGGAGGGAAAGGTCCTCCCGCCGACAAGATCAACATTCCTCATGACACCGGGTTTGTCCATGACCTCATCACGCGATGGCGGGCTGTGGGTGGCGACCGAGGGCGACCACTACGGCGGGACGCGCATCCATCGCCTGAAGGATGGTGCCAAGACGGAATTGGACGGACCCTACCCGTGGGCTGAGAATTCGGTCCGTTCCCGCGCCAACGCGCTGGTGGAAGACCGGTCCGGACGCCTGTGGTGCGGCACAAGCGGCAGTGGAATCTTCTACCGCCCGCCCGACGGAAAGTGGTGCAAACTTGACACCCACATGCCGCTTTCCCACGCGGAAGGCTTGTGCCTGATGTTGGACGAGGGTGATTCCTTGTGGCTTGGGACGCGCACGTCTGGACTTCATCACATTCGCCCCCAGCCACCGATCACCAGGCTTCATTTGCCGGCGGAGTTTGACCAGAACATCGTCCAAAGCCTGTGCTTGAAGAGTGATGGCACCATCTGGGCGGGCACGGACAGCGCGGGCCTGTTTCGCTGGATCGACGGAGAGCCCACCCACTTCTTTGCAGAGGAGAAAGACCAACGCTTCAGTGTGATCACCGAGGACCGCCGCGGCGTTCTTTGGGCGGGCACCATGGCGGGGTTGTTCCGGTTTCAGGATGGATCATTCTCTCCGGTTCGAGACCATGCCGCCCTGCGCCACGGTGGAATCTGCGACGTGCTGGATGACGGGAAGTCGGGAATCTGGGTAGGTACCCTGCAGGGAGTCGTCCATCTGGAGGAAGGTGCCCAGCGCTTCTTCGGGCAAGAGCAGGGTTTGCCGAGGGGCTTGATCCGCACGCTGGCGCTGGATCCCGATGGCAGGCTCACAGTCATCATTTCAGGCACCGGGGTATTCCGGCAGGAAGGGGATCATTTCGCCAGACTGAGTCCGCCACGGATGGTTGGTGGCAATCGTCACCCATGGAATGAAGGACCCAGCGCCCACGCCCGAACGCTGCTCTACGACGCGGATGGCAGCCTTTGGGTAGCCACCCATGGATATGGCCTTTGGCATCTGAAGGGCGAGGAGGCGAAGCAATGTACCCACGAGGAAGACGGTCTCCCCAACAACCATCTCTTCGGCATGGTGGACGATGGACGGGGAAATCTGTGGATCGGGTCTGAGTCCGGGATTCTTGGGATTTCCAAGCAGTCGCTCGCGCAAAGACATGCCAATCGGAATGTTCCACTCAGCACCTGGCTGTTGACGACATCTGACGGACTGGCCGCCAAAGTCTGTTCCGGCATGGGGCGCACGGGAGCTGCCAGGTCGACGGCCGGCATGCTTTGGTTTGCCAATGGTCCGGCGCTTGCCGGTTTTGATCCAACCAAACTCGCCCATATCTCCGCACCCCGTCCGCCCCTCGTCGAGGAAGTGGTCATCGATGGAGTTTCAGTCGCCAGAACCCAGTCAGCGCCCATCGAGGTGAAATCCGGAGCCCGAACCTACGAACTCCACTACACTTCGCCGAATCTCCTGAATCCCGGGCAGCAACGGTTTCGCTACCAGCTTCAGGGACTCGATCGGGAATGGGTGGACGCGGGAAACCGCCGCGTGGCGTACTACAACCGGCTTCCACCAGGCAACTACGAGTTCAAGGTCAAAGTGGCCGTCAATGATGATCTTTGGCAGGAGGTGCCCGAGCCACTGCAACTGGAAGTGATCCCTCATTTCCACGAACGCCCCGCCGTGAGAACCGCCGCCGGACTTTTGTTGCTCGCTGGCGTCGGTGGTGCCGTCTGGCAATTCGAACGCAGCCGTTCGCGCCGACGTATGGAACGGCTGAAACTCCAGCGCGCCATGGATCAGGAACGACAGCGCATCGCCCGCGACATCCACGATGACCTCGGCTCTGGCCTGACCGAAATCATCCTTCTCAGCGATACGCTCCGTGAAGAGGTGGTGACCAATCAGGCTGCAGAGACCTCCGCCCGTGCCATATCTAACAGCGCCCGCAACCTTACCCGTGCGATGGATGAGGTGGTGTGGGCGGTCAACCCGGGCAACGATACGCTTGAGAGCTTCCTCAACTACCTGAATGATTTCGCCCAGGAGTTCTTGGCGCGCGCCAAGGTCCGCTACCGCTGGGCTGCTCCGGACGAAGTGCCACCGATCACACTCTCCGCCGAGACGCGCCACAGCCTCTATCTCGCCTGCAAGGAGGCCTTGAACAACGCCACCCGCCATGCCTCCGCCAGCGAGGTCCACATCCGTCTGGATCTCGTGCCTCCCGGTTTCAGCATCTCGATTGAAGACAACGGCAAGGGCTTTCACTCCGATGCCGTCCGCAAGCGGGGCCAAGGCCTCGGAAACATGGATCAGCGCCTGCTGGATATCGGCGGAAAATGCGAGATCCTTGGCAATCCCGGCGGCGGATCCAAAGTTGTCTTCACCATCAGCAACCCATCCCAACCCATCTGATGGATAAACCCACCATGAACCCACCAAGCGCCAGCACCAGTCCCGCCAAGGGATCCATCATCCGCGTTGCCATCGTCGATGACGACGAGCGCATCCGCAGCAACTTCGCCCGCATCGTGGACGGCTTTCCCGGCTGCCAGTGCATCGGCGAGTTCTCTTCGGGAAAAGAAGCCCTCGCCGGCATCCGTGAAAGCCCGCCTGATGTCATGCTCATGGATATCAACATGCCGGAGATGAACGGCATCGAATGCGCGCGCCTGCTCAAGGACGCCCATCCGCTAACGGAAATCATCATGGTGACGGTCTATCAGGACACCGACAGCGTCTTCCAGTCACTCGCTGCCGGTGCCAGTGGTTATCTACTCAAACGCGCCGATCGCAAGGAGCTGCTCAGCGCCATCAAACAGGTCCACTCCGGCGGTTCGCCCATGACCAGCCACATTGCCAGAAAGGTCGTGCAGGCGTTCCGCGCGCCCGCTGCCCGGCCCGAGGTCGATCCGGATACCGAAAAACTCTCGCCCCGCGAGCAGGAGGTGCTCGCCCTGCTGGCGGAGGGCTATCTCTACAAGGAAATCTCCGACAC
>JAIYDT010000176.1 GCA_027487355.1 Verrucomicrobiaceae bacterium | reverse complement strand
TGAGAGCGCCCGCATCGGCTGGATGGAGATTCTTCGCTCTACACTTGATCATCCACGGGCAACCGAGAGCGCCCGTGACCATGCCGAATTGTTCCTCGAACACCAGCAAATACAAGAGGACTAACAAGCCGTGAGTGGCAACCGGCGATAACGTCTCAAGTTGAATCGGAGCTTGATCTCGCCGGTGCCACCACTCAACGTTAGCTCAAGAAAATGACTCCCACTGAATTCGAAGCTGCCGTTGATGCGGCAATTGAGAGAAGACCGGAAGCGTTCGAAGGTGAGTTCGTGCGGCGCGCCCCGAAGCTCAGCGGCGAGCGGTTGGCCGAGATTGAGCGCGAGAGGAGGATTTCACTCCCAGCAGAGTATAAGCACTTTCTGACGCGATATGGTGCGGGAGACTTCCAGTTCACAGATGTTTCATCACCTGATCCCGATTCCGAATGGAGTCTTTGGGTCGATTACGATTACATCCTGGACGGAGAGTCGAGATTACTTCCATTCGCCAACAATGGGTGCGGCGATTACTATTGCTTCAAGCTTGATGGCGGTCGCTGCTCCAGAGAGATTTGGTGGGCAGACCATGAGCAAGGATATGAGTTGTCACCATCCGAGTATGCCGACTTCTACGACTTTATTGTTCGGGTCGCGCTCACCCCGTAAAAAGAAGAGCTAACAAGCCGCGTCATGCAACCACTACCAGCCGCCCTGTTTCAATGATCTCCAGTTATTTTAACACCAACCCCGTGATCGACGCTCGCCCACGCTGGTAGTGGTGCATGCGCTCATCGTTGTGCAGAAAATGAATATCCCGGACGACTGGATCGCATACTTCATCACATTGGTTGAGTCCGATCCTAACGCTGAGCGTTGGGAGTCGTGGTGGGAACGGAACCATGCTGAGGTAGAGTCCGTGTTTTCACGAGGCCGTTTCCTGCGGATTAGCACGACACCATTCAAAGAGATCTACTCGATTCTGGCCGAGTTAGATCACCACTACGATGTTCCGAAGACCTACCGCCACCCGAAGTTCCATGTGCCCTCGCCAGTCCCAGTTGAGTGGTTAACCGCCGAGACTACCGCAATGGTCGTCGAAGAGGAGCTTTCAGGTTCGATGCTCTACAAGTCGGATTGGCTGCCGATCAAGGAGAATTTGACAGATTCGGACTCGTGTTGGCGATTCTGCTCCTCTGAGAGATCGTGGGAGGCAATGATGGGGCGAAGCGGATATGCTTTCGTCCGAGATGGCAAGGTCATCGATGCGATCATCACCGTAATGAATTAAGATGCACAACAAGACGCTCCATCCAACGGCGGGCAACGTCCTTCTTTGAATGCGGGCTTCCATCCCCGCCGTGGATGAGCTAGACGTTCGGCAAAAAATAAAAACCATGAAACACTACGCTGTAATATTCCACGACTTTATCGACAAGTCTGAGCGCAATGCCCAGTTTGTGACGAAAATCTATGCACGCTACCCTGGATCAATCGGAGAAGCTGACGTTGGCGTCTATTTCTTATCCAGTGATGAAACTGCCGAGCAGATTCTAGAGTTTCTCGCCCCAGCGAAGAATGAATTATCTGATGTGTATATGGTGCTTGAGTTGGGCGCGAATGCAGCGATTGGCTGCGCAGGCAGTAAGGTTGTTCGTGCGCTCTCAAATATGATGAGCGTATCTCGATAGATTCAGACAGAATAGAAATGAAAAAAGACGCCGAACAAGGCAGTAGAGCCAACGATCATACATGTCACGAATCGTGCTCCGAGCAGCACGCTTCGCGCCATGTATGATCGCGGCTCACTTTTGACGTTCTGGAGATTCATGGAGTCGGGAATTGCACGTCGAAAGCGTGGTTGATGGCGGCGAGGAATGCCGCGCGGATGTCCTCGTTTTGTTCCGTCATTACCCGCGCTCCTTTGGGTCCGAACCCCTCGTAGTAGTGGCCGCGAGGGCCTTTCGTTGGCCAGAATTTCCAGCCGTGATTGGATAGTGTGACTGCGCGTCTTTGAGCCATTCGGAATTGATATTCAGCCCACCCATCGTCACCCGGAAGCATGAGCTCAAACGTGCTTTCGGCGTCCTTTTCCGAAGATCCAGAACAAGGACGTGATGCCAACACCCGCCCAGCGGGCTGTTGTCGGGAATCAACGTCGATGATGGGCTGGTGTGGCATACGTCAATCGTTCGTGTAAGAATGAAGACCATTGCCAAGACCATGCATGAGTTAGAGTCTCCGCCGAGTCTATGGCTTGGCTTGTGTGCTTGGGTTCTGCCGAGTCTTTGTAGAGTCTCCGGCGCGGGTTGTGTGCTTGGGTTCCGCCGAGTCTTTGCAGAGTCTCCGGCGTGGGTTGTGCGCTTGGATTTCGCCGAGTCTTCCTTGCCCGCATTGGGATTCTCTCAACACGAACAAGGCGTGAGATGCAACCGGCGATTACGTCCCTCGTTGATTTCAGGCTCGCCACCGCCGGTGCATCCACTTTAGCGTTGGCCAAGAATATGATCCCTATCAAAATGATTTTTCGTTCACTCGCCGCCGTCGTGATTTTTGCCGCCCTCGCAGGATGCACCAAGAAAGAGATGCGACAGGATTCGTCTAGCATGGAGCCGACCATCAAACGGGGCGAAGTCATTTCCGTGGATTTGAAGGCCTACTCTGGGACCGGGCCGATTCGGTGGGACGTCGTTGTGTTCGAGTCTCCCGTTGCAGGTGGTGGACATTGGGCATCAAGGGTGGTTGGCCTACCGGGGGAGACTATCGATATTCGTTCTGGTACGGTCGTGATCGACGGGAAGGAAGAGACGCTACCGCCACGCTTAAGCTTCGGAGGCTACAAGCTACCGGAGAGTGACTTGGCTTCGAGTGCGCCTGGACCAGTTACTTTCCCTTTCAAGATCCCAGCGGGCAGCTACTTCGTTCTCGGTGACAACGTCTCCAACGCCTTGGACAGCCGCTATTGGGGTGGTTTGCATGGCTCGAAGATCATAGGGAAGGTTCCCGGCAAGTAGCAAAAACAACCAAGGCCAACAAGTCGTGGCGCACCAACCGGCCATAAGCGATGCAATTTCAATTCTTTCTCATTTCAATCGCGCCGGTGGGCGCACATTTAACGTTCGGCAGAAATAATATGAAGACCTCACTAATCATTCTTTGCTGCAGCGCAGTCCTTGGTCAAGTTGACGCCGGAGAACCGGGGCACATACTGCCTATATCAGGGGTCACGCCTACCACTCCCTCCCTTGAAACCGCATTCAAAGATGCGATGTTCATCGAGCGAACCGCAGATTCATCTGGAATGATCTACTACATGGTCCGAATTTATGACCCAAAGGTAGTTGCAGATGGAGGCTTTATATCCAATGACGTGGTATTGGTCGTTGGGGATTCTAATGGACGCACCGTTGCGTCGGCACCGCTACAATTTTCCGGAGTCAGCACGATACCTCCAAGCAAGACCGAATTCATGTCATTCAATTTTTCGGTGCACAAAGATTTTGACAGATACACGGTGGTGAACATTGGAAGCTTTAATGGAAAGAATGTCTTATTCAAACGCTATCGGCTACCAGAAAAGTCAATACCCCATCCAACCGCCGAACAAGCCGCGCCATCCAACGGCGATAAGCCGTCAAAATGAATTCAGGCTTCCATCCCGCCGTGGATGCGCTCTAACGTTCTG
>JAIYDT010000323.1 GCA_027487355.1 Verrucomicrobiaceae bacterium | reverse complement strand
TTTTGATAAATGACCCGCGAAACCCTCGCCGACGTCCTCGATGAAATCGCCCAGCTTCTCGAACTGAAGGGCGAGAATCCCTTCAAGATCCGCGCCTACCGTCAGGGGGCCGAGGTCGTCCGTGGCTTCGATGGCGACATCGTCGCTCTCGCGCGCAACAACGAACTCGACGGCATCAAGGGCATCGGTGAGGCCCTGCGCGACAAGCTTCACGAGCTCGCCGCCACCGGCACCCTCGCCTTCCATCAGAAACTCCGCGCCGAATTTCCCGAAGGCCTTTTCGATCTTTTCGACGTCTCCGGGCTTGGTCCGAAAAAAATCAAGGCGCTCTGGGAAACGCTCGCTGTCGGCTCCATTGCCGACCTCAAGGCCGCTTGCGAAGCCGACAAGGTCGCGGGCCTCCCAGGCTTCGGAGCGAAAACCCAATCGAAGATCCTCGAAGCCCTCCAGCAGCGTAAAAGCTTCGCCGACACCTTCCGCCTCGGCACGATCACGTCGCTGGTCGATGACATCCTCGAGGCCCTGCGCGACCACCCCGCCGCCTCGCGGGTCGCCGCCTGCGGCTCGTTCCGTCGCGCCAAGGAAACCGTCCACGACCTCGACTTCCTCGTCGCCACCAAGGAGCCCGCCGAACTCTGCCGCTACTTCACCACCTTTCCGCCTGTCTCCTCGATCATCGCCTGCGGCGACACCAAGGCCTCGGTGCGTCTGGAAAACGGCCTGCAATGTGACCTCCGCGCGGTCTCGAACGCCGAGTTCCCCTTCGCGCTCCAGTATTTCACCGGCTCCAAGGAGCACAACGTCGCAATCCGCCAGCGGGCCTTGAAACATGGCTGGTCGCTCAATGAATACGGGCTCAACCCCGTCGATGGCGCAGCACCCGCCCCCGAGATCACCGACGAGATCGAAATCTACAAGGCCCTCGGCCTGCGCTACATCGCCCCCGAACTGCGCGAAAACCGTGGCGAGATCGAGGCGGCGGAAACTGGTGATCTTCCAAAACTCGTCGAGATCGAGAACCTTCGCGGCACCTTCCACAGCCACACCACCGCCTCCGACGGAGCCGACACGTTGGAGGAAATGGCAGAGGCCGCCCAGGAACTAGGAATGCAGTATCTCGGCATTGCCGACCACTCGAAGTCCTCCTTCCAGGCCCGGGGGCTCGACGAGGAACGTCTCCTTGCCCAGATCGAAAGCATCCGTTCGCTCAACGCCGCCTACACCGGCTTCAAACTCTTCGCCGGCTCCGAGGTGGACATCCTCAAGGACGGCTCGCTCGACTTCGACGACTCCATCCTCTCGCAGCTCGATTACTGCGTCGCCTCCGTCCACAACGTCTTCACCCTTACCGAAGACGAGATGACCGCGCGGATCTGTCGCGCCATGGAAAACGAGCACGTCACCATGCTCGGCCATCTAACAGGACGCCTTCTTCTCAAGCGCGAGGGCTACGCCGTCAACCATTCCAGGATCATCGACTGTGCAGCGGAAACCCGGACCATCATCGAGCTCAACTGCAGCCCCATGCGCCTCGACATGGACTGGCGCTGGTGGAAGCGGGCCAAGGACAAGGGCGTCCTCTGCTCCATCAACCCCGACGCCCACTCCACCGCCCAGCTCCACTACCTCCACCTCGGCGTGCGACTGGCACGGAAAGGCTGGCTGTCGCGCGAGAACATTCTGAACACAAGGTCGCTGGCGGACGTGGAGCAGTTCCTCAAGACCCCGAAGTCGAAGCGGTGAAATACCCGCACCTTGACAGAAATCCAGAAAGCTGGAAAGTTGGGTCCATGAAAACCACTCTCGATCTTCCCAGCGATCTTGTTCGGGAGATGAAAATGCGAGCCGCTCAAGAGGGGCGGAAACTCCGGGATGTGGCCACCGAGATTTTCCGCCGGGGCCTTTCAGCGCAGGCCCTGGCTCCCTCAACCTCAAGAAGCCGAGTGCAGCTTCCACTGATCCAGTGTGCATCCCCAGTCGCACCTTCAAAGGAATTGAATCCCGATGAACTCTCGGAGGTGCTGCTCAAACAGGAAGTGAAGTGGAGCCGGTGAAGCTGCCCGACGTGAACATCTGGTTGGCTCTGGCGCTTTCCGGGCACTCCCACCATGAAGTCGCGAAGGCATGGCTGGAGGAGATTCAGGAGGTTGAAAGCATCTTCTTTTGTCGGGCGACCCAACAGGGACTGGTGAGGCTCCTGACCACCACCGGAGTGCTGGCTGCTTATGGAATCCCTCCTCTCGGCAATCGTCAGGGATGGGATCTTGTCGAAGCCTTCATGGCGGATGATCGCATCAGCCTCGCGAGTGAACCCGAGGGCGTGGAGGAAGCCTGGAAGACCTACGCTCTCCGGGAAACGCGCTCTCCAAAGCTCTGGATGGACGCCTGGTTGGCGGCATTCGCCAAGTGTTCCGGATTTCAAATGGTCACCACCGACAAGGCCTTCTCCCAATTCAAGGGGCTGGACCTTAGAATACTGAAGGCAACCTTCTGATCCATAGGTCTTGATGCCTTGACATCAATTATGACAACATCATGATGCTTTCATGAGGACCACCCTGACCATCGATGACGATCTTATCGGCATTCTGAAGCGCAAGGCTCGGGAAATGGACGTGCCGTTCAAGGAGCTGGTCAACAGCGCGCTCAGGCGCGGACTTGCGGAAAATTTAGCTGCCAACCCAGCCCCGGTCTTGGTCCGGCCTCATGATTTCGGAGCCGCTCCGGCAGGCTTGGATTTGGGCCGCTTGAATCAACTGGTGGACGAGCTGGAAGTGGAGGACTACCTCGGAAAGGCGGTTAAGGATGATTCTGCCGGACGTTAACCTCCTCGTCTATGCCCACAACCTGAGGGTGCCCCAACATGCGAAGGCGCTTGGCTGGTGGGAGCGATGCCTCCAAGGCCAGGAGGGAGTCGCCTTGGCTTGGGTTGTGATTCAGGGATTCGTGCGAATCACCACACATCCAAAAATCTTCCAGAATCCCCTCCCAGTGGCGGATGCTTTGGCGCGGGTCGAGGAATGGCTTTCGCTCCCCCACGTGCAGATCGTTCACCCGCCTCAATCCCATTTCCAGAACTGGTCCACCCAGTTGCTGAATCTCGGCAGCGCGGGAAACCTCACGACCGATGCCCACCTCGCCACACTGGCCATCGAGAGAGGACTCGTCCTCCATACCACCGACGCCGATTTCTCGCGTTTTCCAGGCCTGAAGTGGAAGAACCCCCTCCTCTGAGAGCGGGTATCCAACCACACACTCACGTCTGGCGAGCCCTCACTCAAGACCGGGCCGCACTTTGGATCAACGCCCAGACCAGCGCCAGAATGAAGGAGATCCCCAGATACCATCCACCGATCTTCAAGGTGGTTTTTCGCGCGGTACCGCAGACCTTGTCGACCAGCAGATAAAGGGCTCCGGCATCGATCAGCACCACGAACGGCCCGAGAAATGGGGCAAGAAACAGTCGGGTCAATAATCCCACGATCATCATGCCAATCACCACGATCCAGGTCTCGGTCAGGCTGACGTTGGAATTGGTCTGACCGGTGAAGAGGGTGATGAGAAACCACAGGATGCCGACTTGGAGGAAGGTGCCGAAGAGGTTCATGGGTCTATAAAGCGAAAAAGGTGAATGACCTCACCAGCTAAAAGGCCACCTCGATGACCAGCCAGGCCACGGGCACCAGGACGATGAGCCCGATCGCCGCGTGCCAAAGCTTGTTGGCGAAACGCCTGGCCTCGCGATCCATCCCAGACTCCCCCACCATGCTCTTCTCCCGCATGGCTTGATCCGACGAGCGAATGGTCACGATGAGATCAATGAGGTCGAAGATCATGGGTGGGCCGCCTGATCTAACAGGCCATTCCGATTTGCCGAACTTCAAAGGGCGTTCAACTTTGGATCGAGGAAGCAAAAGCGCCGCCCCGAATGGGGCGGCGTTCTATTTGAAAAGTATCTGCTGGGGTCGGAGACGTCCCCGCTCCTCAGCGCGGGATCGAATCGTAAAGCTGCTCAAGCGCGAGCACGCTGTAGGCCGTAACCAGGACCGGGTTGCTCTCCATCCAGCGTCCGGTTTCGTTCGACCAGGAACCGTCGCCTTTCTGGATCGTGAGAAGCTTTTCCCCGAGGTCCTTGCGCCAGTCGGCTTCCTTGCCGTCGGCCAGCTTGAGGGTGTTGATGTTGGAGGCGCTGAGGGCCTTGCTCATGGCCTGGTAGTAATAGTACTGACCTTCCGCCTTGAGGCCTGGGTTCTCATCGACGGTGTAGTTTTTCGCGAGCCAGTCCTTCACCGCCAAAACGCGTGGATCATCGGCTGAGACCTTGGCGTAGATCAGCGAAAGCAGGCCGGCATAGGACATCGACCCGTAGGAGCGAAGTGCGGTGCGGCCATCGGGTAGGGTGTCCTCAGCCTTGGATTCGGTGGAGGTGTAAACGAAGCCACCCTTGTTCTTGGCATCGTCGGAGGCCCACTCCTGATCATTGCTGGCGGTGAGGTTCTGGCAGCGGGAGAGGAATTTCACCGCCGCGTCCCAATCGAGGTCGGGCTGGTCGCCGTGCTTGCCATCATCCACGACCTTCTTCGAAAGCGCGAGCGCCTCGATGGCGAGGTAGGTGTTCGACATGTCGGTGTGGTCGTTTTTCGAGCCGTAGCCGATGCCGCCGTCGTTCGGGTTGTCGGTCTTGCCCTTTTCACCGGCATCCCACTGCTGGCCGATGAGGTGCTTGCGGGCGCGGACGATGACGGACTCGTAGTCGGATTTTCCAAGCGCCGAGAGGGCGGTGACGGAGGTGGCGGTGTTGTAAACGGTGAGGCCACGGTTGTAGATGCCGCCGTCCTCCTTCTGCTGCTTCACCAGCCAGTCGAAGCCCTTTGCGATGTTTGCGGGAGTCTCCTTCTTGAGATCGATGTTCGGGTCGCGAGAGGCAGCCGTGAGGGCGAGAGCAGTGAAGGCGGGGATGCCTTCGTCGTCCCAATGACCGTCCTCCTTCTGCTGGGTCTTGAGCCAGGCGTTGCCACGGGCGATGGCCTGCTTGATCTCCTGCTGGAGGGAAAGGTAGCGGCTGTTGTCAGGCGCGGCGGTTGCCAGACCGGCGGCGAAGAGACTGAGAAGGATGGCGGGCTTCATGGTTTTGGAGCGGGTGTGGAGGGAGTGGAGGGAGAGAAGATGAGGGTGACCTTGGTGTCGATCGGTGGGATGCGCTTGGGAAAGGGCAGCCAGACTTCGTCATTCTTGTTGTCGGCTCCCGGATAAAGGATCATCGCGCTGTTGGTCAGGAAAACGGCGATGATGTCACCGGAGGATTCCGGAGCATAGCGACCGTTCTCGATTTCCGAACCACCATAAACCCAGGGTCCGGAGGGCATGGCCTTTTCGGTAGCGGAATCCGAGATCCACTCGTTCACCGGATAGGTCTTGATCTGGCCGTTGTCGTTCCACTCGACCTTGATGTTGACCCGCGCGGCCGCCTTGATGTCCTCGGGGACCTGATTGGCGGACCCGATGTTCTGACCTTTTTCGTCATAGACCACGTAAAGCTCCCGCGAGGGTTTATAACGCAGAAGCGTGAAGGCGACGTTGAGATGGGTGGCGTTGATGCTGGTCTTGAAAAGGGACTCATGAACCTTTCCGTCCTTGTGAACCAAAAGGAACTCGAGCAGGCCCTCGGTCATGTTCACCTCGGCCGGAATCCGGATTTCGCGGGTGGCCTGATCGAAGGTCACCTCGCCAATCCGATAGTGGGTGGCATCAATTTTCTCAACGGCGGGTTTCACCGGCTCCATCTTCTGATCAGGAGCTGGAAGGCTGGCCGGCTCGACAGCAGGAGGAGTCGGCTCCGCCATCACCGCCAGCGGCAGCAGCGCTGAAATCAGGAAGAATGGGATTGATTTCATGGTTGCGGAAATGGAATCAGGTCAAAGGGTAACGCTCTCGAGGTCAGAATCTTTGAAAAAACTTGGAGGGATCAGCGATTCCTTCTTCGACGGGGCTCTTCTTCCACCGGAGGACCGGGAGCTGGCTTGGGCGGTGAAAGATTCAGAGCGGCGGCCATTTCACGCCAGCAAAGACGGGTCACGCGATGAGTGAGCGCATCGACAGGATCCTCAGTGGTCTGAAGGATCAAAGGAGCGGAATAGGCGGTCTTGCCGCTGAGCTGTGCCGAAACGAGCTTGTAAACCGTGCGCAACACCTGATCCCGAAGACCCGCATGTTCACTGAGCGTGAAAGAGAGCACTTCACTGGAAGGCGAATCCTTGGCCGGACCGGAAAACCAGACCGCGACGGGAG
>JAIYDT010000119.1 GCA_027487355.1 Verrucomicrobiaceae bacterium | reverse complement strand
GCTCAACTGGAAGTCCTGATTCGTCCTGGTTCATCTGGTCGTCCACCTCAAGCTGAAGCCGGAGGTGGATGGTCCGAAGCTGGAGGAAAACCTAAGCACCACGCGAAGCATCCACCCCAGGATCCCGGAAGGCCTGAGCGTGAAATGAGGGCGGAACATCGACGATCTCTCTGAGGGGCAGTCCTTCTCCGCCATCGGGGTCGAATTCCTCAAACGGCTCAAAGTTCCTCCAGGCTCGCGATCACCCGATAAGGAGCATGCTCCCTGAGCTCCTCGATCGTGAATCTTCCGGTGGCCACCGCGATGCAGGGCGCACCGAGGGCCTTGGCACAGGCGATGTCCTTCGGAGTGTCGCCGATGACGACGATTTCCTCCGGCTGAAAAGTCCGACCCGTGTGAGCGGTCGCGCGGGCCACCGCGACCGGGCCGAGCTTGTTCCGATCCGCGAAGTCGCAGCCATAGCCGCCGAAGGGGAAATGACGATCGAGTCCGAAATGCCGCATCTTGGCCGCTGCGCCGCCCGCGATGTTGCCGGTCAGCAGCCCGACATGAATGTCCGGATCCTGTTCCAATCGTTCCAACAAGGCCACGGCCCCCGGCAGTACCTTGGCCGGAAAGCCTCCGTGGGTGAGGTTCCATTCCAGTCGCTCCAAGTAGGTTGAGAAAAACCATTCCACGAAGTCCGGGTCATCCTCGTGACCGAAGTGATCGAGAAAATTCCGGACGATCCCGAGGTCGGTGCTGCCTGCGAGATCGAGCTCCGGCCCCGCATCGCCGAAGCAGGCAATCGCGGCCTCGGTCAGGGCGGTGAGTCCGGCTCCTCCGGTGTCCACCAATGTGCCATCAATATCGAACAACCAGAGGCGATGCATGGACGCAAAGAAGCCGTTGCAGGCCGCCGCGTAAAGCAGCACCGGCAACGGCTTGAGATTTTATCCGATCAGGACTCCGGGGCGGTTTCGGGAGCCGATTCCGCAGCAGGCTCAGTGGCCTCGTCGTCATCGGTGATCACGAGTTCTTCGTCCTCCTCCTCGTGCTCGTCATCTTCAAAGTCGTCCTCTTCCATCAGCTCACCATGGAACAGCTGGAATTTCCGCTTCCTTTGATGCTGCGGCAGCGGGGTGATGATCATCCCGATGGCGCGACCGTTGAGGCGCGCTTCCTGGTCGACCTGGCCCATCGTCTTGAGATCCTCGACGATGCGCTTCATCATCACAAAGCCGAGCTCCTTGTGGGCGTTTTCACGACCGCGGAACTGGAGCACGAAACGGACCTTGTGGCCTCCCTCAAGGAAGGTCTCAGCGCGGCCCATCTTGATGTTGTAGTCGTGCTGACCCGTCCCGACGCGGAATTTCACCTCCTTCATGCGGGTCGAGTTCTTCGACTTCACCTTCTTGAGCTTGGCCTGCTCGTACTTGTATTTCCCGTAGTCGACGATCTTGCAGACCGGTGGGTCCACCTGGGCGGCGATTTCGACGAGGTCGAGTCCGAGCGACTGGGCCTTGATGAGGGCCTCGCGTGCGGTCATCACGCCGAGCTGCTGGCCGTCGGCCATGACAACGCGGACGCGTGGAGCGCGGATTCGGTCGTTGATCCGCGTCATATCGCGGTAACGACCCCTGTTTTGGTCTCTGGATGGCTTAGCGATGGCGGTATCCTCCGATGGGTGTCTGCGACACAATGCGGCGGGCACGGACGAATCCGTCACGCAAACACATTGCGAAGGGGAAAGTGGAACGATCTGGCACAGGCCGGGTCATATGGACGGGACGCGTGCACTCAACCGGTCAATCTGACCGGCTGCGGAAGGGTTCTCGTATCGTTCCTGGGAAATCATGAAGCGGCTGAATGGCCGGAAGCACCACCGAAGCGGTTGGCGGCGAGCAAGGAATGATCCGAAATTCGCCAGCAAAAGTCGTGCTGACGGGATTTCTACGCGAGGCGAGAGCGGTCGATCAAGATGAATCTTTAGACGATCCGGATGCCGACTTCTCCGTTCCGCGGGCATTATCGGGCTTGGCTGACCTGGAAGATGAGAGCCCAGCTTTCCTGGCCGCTGACCTCGGGAAAACGAGCTTTTCGCAATAGACCACACTCTCCCGTGCAAAAGCGCGGGAGATTCTAATGCTGTCGAAGAATCCTTCGGTCCACATGGCTATTGGAATCGGCCCAGGTTCGATCACCTCACAGCCTGCGCTCCGCGATCTCCTCGGTGACGTCGGCGATGAACTGCTCCACTGAGCGGGCTCCGAGGTCCTCGCGATCGCGATGGCGGACGGAGACGGTTCCTTCATCGACCTCCTTCTGGCCGAGCACGAGCATGTAGGGCACGCGGTCGAGACGGGCGAGCCGGATTTTGGCGCCGATCTTGTCGGAATCGCGGTCGATCGTCACCCGCACCCCGGCATCGGCCAGCTTGGCGGTGACGGCTTCGGCGGCTTCGAGGGTCTTTTCGGAAATCGGTAGGACACGGACCTGCTCCGGGGCCAACCAGGTGGGGAACTTTCCTTCGAAATGCTCGATCAGCAGACCCGTGAAACGCTCCAGCGAACCGAAGGGCGCGCGATGGATCATGACCGGACGGTGGGTCTGGTTGTCGGCTCCGACGTATTCCAGCTTGAAGCGCTCCGGCAGGTTGTAGTCCACCTGCACGGTGCCGAGCTGCCATTCGCGACCGATGACGTCCTTGACCACGAAGTCGATCTTCGGTCCGTAGAACGCGGCCTCACCCGGCTCCTCGCTGTACTCCACCCCGAGGGTCTGCACGGCGGCGCGCAGGGCGGCCTCGGCCTTGTCCCAGTTTTCCGGAGAACCGACGTACTTCGTGCTGTCGGGATCGCGCAGCGAGAGGCGGACGCGGTAATCATTCATCCCCAGCGTGCCGAGGACCTTCTTGACGAGTTCCAGGCAGCCCTGGACCTCTGCCGCCACCTGGTCGGGCGTGCAGAAAAGGTGGGCGTCGTCCTGCGTAAAGCCGCGGACGCGGGTCATGCCCCCGAGCTCGCCGGACTGCTCCCAGCGGTAAACCGTGCCGAACTCCGCGAGGCGCACCGGCAGATCGCGATACGAGTGATGCTGGCTCGCATAGATCTTGATGTGGTGCGGGCAGTTCATCGGCTTGAGCATGTAGCCCTCGTAGGTGCCGTCGGAGAGGCCGTTGAGCAACTGGCCGCAGGTCGCGTTTTCATCGGAGAGCTTC
This sequence comes from Verrucomicrobiaceae bacterium, assembly GCA_027487355.1. Classification (GTDB taxonomy): domain Bacteria; phylum Verrucomicrobiota; class Verrucomicrobiia; order Verrucomicrobiales; family Akkermansiaceae; genus Luteolibacter. Next base: position 3,003 of record JAIYDT010000119.1, on the reverse strand, counting down.
TCCAGCACGTCGCGCTCGGCGATCGGCGGATACTGGCTTTCCTGATAGTAGGGGAAATGGCCGGAGGTGCGGTAGAGGTCTAGCTTGCCGATGTGCGGCGTGAAGACCTGCGAGTAGCCCTGCTTGTCGAGTTCCTTGGTGATGAAGTCCTGGAGCGAGCGACGGACCAGCGCGCCCTTCGGCTTCCAGAGGATCAGGCCCTGGCCGACGGCTTCGTCGATGTGGAAAAGTTGCAGCTCACGACCGAGGCGGCGGTGGTCGCGCTTCTTTGCTTCTTCGAGGCGATTGAGATGCTCTTCGAGAAGTTCCTTCGATTCAAAAGCCGTTCCATAAAGCCGCTGGAGCTGGCCCTTCGATTCGTCACCGAGGTAGAACGAGGAAGAAACCGACATCAGTTTCACGTTCTTGCACTTCCCCGAGTAGCCGACGTGCGGGCCGGCGCAGAGGTCGATGAACTCGCCGTTCTGGAAGCACGAGATCTCCTCGCCTTCCGGAATCTTGTCGATCAGGTCGAGCTTGAAGCGGCTCGGATTGCCCGGGCGCTCGGAAAGGCCACCGAGGCGACCGCTTTCCGCCATCGCCTTCGCTTCCTCGCGGGTCAGCACGCGACGCTCGAACTTCTGGTTCTCCTTCGAAATCTTCTTCATCTCCGCCTCGATCTTCTCGAAGTCGTCCGGAGTGATCCGGTGCGCCATTTCGAAGTCATAATAGAACCCGGTCTCGATCGGCGGGCCGTAGGCGAACTGGGCGTCGGGCCAGATGCGCAGGATGGCGGTGGCCATCACGTGGGCACACGAGTGGCGCAGGCGCTCCAGCTCCGTCATCTGCTGGCGCTCATCAAGGGTCTTCCGTTCGGCGGACATGGGACCGGGAGAAAACTAGGCCGGGCGCTGGTTTTCAATGGCAAATCGCGACGGACGGAAAACACTCCGCTTAACGATCCACCATGCCCGCAAAAAAATCCCCCCGTTCGAAGAAGGCATCGACCGCCCCAACGATCTCCGCCAACGACTGGCGCACCACGGATCAGGACGAGATCCTGCGCCGCGTCCAGCGGGCCATTGAGGAAAAGCACTCGATCTCAAACCTTCACCTCCAGCACCCGATCTTCTCCACCTTCGAGGTGAAATCGCCCAGCGGCATGCACTACCAGGTCGAAATCCGCGATCTGAAGGACCGCCTGTTTTCCTGCACCTGCCCCGATTTCCGCACCGCCGGTCTCGGCACCTGCAAGCACGTCGAAGCCACCCTGATCTGGCTGAAACGCCGCTTCAAAGGCGAGTTCCGCCTCGCGGAGAAATCTGGCTCCTCCCACATCGACCTCGTCCCTGACCGCGACACCCTGCGCATCGAGCGAAATCTTTCCTCACTGCCCAAATCTCTCCGCCCGCACTTCGACTCCGACGGACGCCTTCTGGATGCGCCCGACTCGATCCTCGAAAAGCTCAGCCGCCATCCCAAGATCCGCATCTCGCAGGATGTCGCCCCCTTTCTCGAATCCCGCCGTCGCGCCGCCGAGCGCATCACCCTGCGCCGCGAGTACGAGACCGGTGTCGTCGCCGGTCGCCATCCGGAAAACGTCACCCTCTGCCCGCTCTATCCCTATCAACGCGAGGGCATGCTTCACCTCGCTTTCGCCGAACGCGCCCTGCTCGCCGATGAAATGGGCCTCGGCAAGACCATCCAGGCCATCGCCGCCTGCGCCCTGCTCCATCATCTTGGAAAAGCCACTCGCGTCCTCGTCGTCACCCCAGCCTCGCTGAAGGCCGAGTGGGAGGAGCAGATCCGGAAATTCACCACGCTCACTCAGCGAATCATCTACGGCGCGCGCTCAGTCCGCGCCCAGTTCTATGCCGATGAAAACCCGCCGTTCTTCACCATCGTCAACTACGAGCAGGTCGTTTCCGACAGCCTCGACATCAACGCCCGGCTGAAGCCCGACATCGTCGTCCTCGATGAAGCCCAGCGCATCAAGAACTGGGCCACCAAGACCGCCCAGGCCATCAAGCGCCTGCAGTCCCGCTACGCCTTTGTCCTCACCGGCACCCCCATCGAAAACCGCATCGACGAACTCTACTCCATCGTCGATTTCCTCGATCCCTCGCTGTTAGGCCCGCTGTTCCGCTTCAACCGCGAGTTCTATCACTTCGATGAAAAAGGCCGCCCGTCCGACTATCGGAACCTCCCTGCCCTCCGCGAGCGCGTCCGCCCGATCCTCCTCCGACGTCGCAAGCACCACGTCGAAACCGAACTTCCCACCCGCACCGATCGCCACCACTTCGTCAAACTCACCCCCGACATGCAGGTCGAGTATGATGAAGCCAAGCAACAGGTCTCCCAGCTCGTCCAGAAATCCCTCAAGCGGCCGCTGACGAAAAAGGAATCTGATATCATGATGATCCTCCTCGGCATCATGCGGATGATTTGTGATTCGCCCTCGATCATCAAGAACCGCGAGTGCCAGGACTGTCCGAAACTCGACGAACTCGCCCGCGTTCTCGACGAGTGCCTTTCCGATCCAGATGTGAAAGTCATCATCTTCTCCGAATGGGAAGGCATGCTGAAAAAGGTCCGCGACTGGGCGAACAGAAACTCCATCGGCTACGCCTGGCATACCGGCAGCGTCCCCCAGCAGAAGCGTCGCGGCGAGATCCTTGCTTTCCGAAATGATCCCGCCTGCCGCCTCTTCCTCAGCACCGACTCCGGCGGTGTCGGCCTCAACCTCCAGCACGCCAGCGTCGTCATCAACTGCGACCTCCCCTGGAACCCCGCCCGCCTCGAACAACGCATCGCCCGCGCCTGGAGAAAGCACCAGACCCGTCCCGTCACCGTCGTCAACCTCATCGCTGAGAACACCCTCGAACACGCGATGCTCGAAACCCTCGCCAACAAGATGACCCTGGCGGAAGGCGTCCTCGACGGCACCGAGAAATCCCTCTCCGAAGCCAAGCTCAAACGCGGTGCCGACGCCAACCTCGCCCGCCTCCAGCAGATCCTCAGCAT
>JAIYDT010000175.1 GCA_027487355.1 Verrucomicrobiaceae bacterium | reverse complement strand
CCAGCCTGCGCGATGGTTTTCATACGACGGTCCGCCGGCACGCGGTTGATGGGTTCGTTGCGGCTTGCTTTCGCAACTTCCTTCCTATTGCCCTTGTTATCTTTCAGGGCATCAGGGGACGGGTTTCCCTCTGATCCTCTTGGATGGCCCGCCACAACCGCCGTAACCAAACCCTGGACCCGGTGGTGGTGGCTGGGAAGCGCGGTGGAGCCACGCGAGATCACCCGCGAACTGGAGGCGTTCTCTGCTGCGGGCATCGGAGGGGTCGAGATCTGTCCGATCTACGGCGCGATCGGGGCGGAGTCCCGCTTCGTCCCGCATCTCTCGGAGGGGTGGATGGCGGCACTCGATCACACCCTCAAGGAGGCGGAGCGACTCGGAATGAAGGTCGATCTGACCACTGGCACCGGCTGGCCATTCGGCGGACCCAAGGTCGATGAGTCGATCGCGTCCGCCAATCTGACCTCCTATCGGAAGTCGTGGCCCGGGGGCGAGAAGCGCAAGGAGAGCCTTCCGAAGGGGCGGCTGATCGCGTTGCAGGCCGAGTCTTCTGGTCAGCGTGTCGATCTGAGTTCTTCTGTCATGAACGGAGTACTCGAGTGGACCGCCCCGGCGGGTGAGTGGACCGTGCGCGGGCTGTTCAGTGCCTCACCGATCCAGAAGGTGAAACGCGCGGCTCCGGGTGGGGAGGGGAATGTGCTCGATCCATTTTCCCCGGCGGCGATGGATCTCTATTTCCAGCCGTTTCAACAAGCCCTCGCCAAGCTGGGTCCGCTTCAGCCTCGCGCGCAGTTTCATGATTCCTTCGAATACTATCAGGCCGCCTGGACCCGGGAGTTTCCGCAACAATTCGAGAGTCGAAGGGGCTACTCGCTCCGGAGTCAGTTGGCCGCTTTTCAGGGAGACGCCGCACCAGAAATCGTGGAGAGGGTGCGGTCGGACTATCGAAGAACCCTTGATGAACTTCATCACGACTACCTCCAGCGCTGGCATGATCGGGTGAAGTCGCTGGGCTCGATCACCCGCAACCAGGCTCATGGCTCGCCGGGAAACCTGCTCGACCACTATGCGGTTTCCGAAATTCCCGAGACGGAGATTTTCCAGGAGGTTTCGGAGGACCAGATCCCGATGCTGCGATTCGCCTCTTCGGCGGCCCATCTAACAGGACGGCCACTTTCTTCGTCCGAGAGTTTCACGTGGCTCGACGAGCACTTCCAGGTGAAGCCGGCCAAGCTGAAGGACGCGGCCGATTTCGTGTTCCTCAGCGGTGCGAACCATCTCTTCTTCCATGGCATTCCCTACTCGCCACCCGATGCTGGCTGGCCGGGCTGGTTGTTCTATGCCTCCACCCACATGGGAGAGAATGGCGGGCTGTGGCGGGACCTGCCGGCCTTCAACGCCTACATCCGGCGCTGTCAGTCCGTCCTCCAGAGCGGCATTCCTTCCGCGGATGTGCTGCTCTATTTCCCGATGGAGGACATCCGGGCCCGTGACGAAGGGATGCTGCCCTTGTTGACGGTCCATGATCAGGCGAAGTGGCTTTGGCCGACATCCTTCTATAGGACCTCGATGGAACTGTGGAAAGCGGGACACCCCTTTGATTTCGTGTCAGACCGATTGCTTGAAAGCGCGGTGGTCGAGAAGGGCTCCATCCTCATGGGCGGCATCCGCTATCCCGCGCTGAACCTTTCCGGCGTGAAGCGGATTCCCATCGGGACCTTGAAGAAGGTCCTGTCTCTCGCGGAGGCCGGTGGCACGGTGGTTTTCACGGAAGGAGTTCCTACAGATGTCCCGGGTTTCGATCATCATGATGAGCGACTTTCCGAGCTCGGTCGCTTGTTGAAGCCCTTCATTGGCCAGCAAGGGGTCGTTCCTGTGGGGGCAGGAAAGGTCGTCCTCGCCCGGAAATCACTGACTGAGGTGCTGGCGGAGCAGAAGATTCGCGCGGAAACCATGACGTCCGCAGGACTTCGCTTTGTGCGTCGCACGACCGCCAACGGCCATCACTACTTCATCGCAAACCGTTCACCGGATCGCTTCAGTGGAACCGTTCGACCTGCGGTGCCATTCCGCTCCGCCGTTTTGTTGAATCCGTGGTCGGATGCCAGTGGCCGCAAACTGATCGTTTCTGAATCCGGGGAAAGTCGTGGATTTCATCTCGATCTGGAGCCCGGCGAGTCGTGCGTGGTCCGGACGTTCTCCGAAGTCGAGGTGGATGGACCACCCGTTCCAACAGATACACCGGCGGGTGATCCAATCGGGGTCGAAGGGCCTTGGAAGGTCGAGTTCCTCGAGGGTGGTCCCGTCCTGCCGAAGGTACAGACCCAGGAGCGCACCGCCTTCTGGACGGCAGGTCCAGACGCCGAAGCGAAGACTTTTTCCGGAACGGCACGCTATCAGTCCTCCATCACTCTGAACGCTCCCGAAGACAAGCGCTGGAGGATCGAACTCGGAGCCGTTGCGGAAACGGCCAGGGTCACGATCAACGGCCGATCCGCAGGAGTCTCGTGGGTGCCACCTCACCGGCTCGATGTCACCGGACTATTGAAATCGGGAACGAACCTGATCGAGATCGAGGTCACCAACCTGGCCGCCAATCGCATCGCGGATCTCGATCGGCGGGGAGTTTCATGGAAGCGCTTCCACGAGATCAATTTCGTCAACCGGGCCTACAAACCCTTTGATGCATCGACTTGGTCGACGATTGATTCCGGTCTCGCCGGACCTGTTAGATTGGTCCCGCTGAAGCGCTGAGGGCGGTGTCAATCCAGAGGGAACTCGCCGTCTTCGTCGATCCCGTACCAGCCGAGCTTTCCGAAAGCCTTCAGGATGGACGGGGTCGGGTCCTCGGAATCCTCGTCCGAGGCTTCGATCGTGGCGGATCGGGTGAGTCCACGCATCGACTCGATGCTGATCACCGTGCGGTAGTCCTCCAGGTGGATCCAATCCCCCCAGCTCTTCTGTTCGTGCCGGGGTGAGAGCTTCTGTGCGCCAAGTGCGTCAAGCACTTCAAGGATGGTACAAGGCGGCTCGGATTCAGGGAGATGAACAACGGTTTCCATGAGACGAAATTCGGATGAAAACTGGCGGGATTCACTCAAGAATGGAAGTCCCTTCGCACAGGCGGTGATAGAGGCCCCCGAGGGCCAGCAGTTCCGCATGGGTGCCACGTTCAACGATGCGGCCCTTTTCCAGAACACAGATCAGATCGGCCTTCTCGACTGTCGTGAGTCGGTGGGCGATGACGAAGCAGGTGCGGTCGCTGCGCAGATTGTCGAGGGCCTGCTGGACCAGACGTTCAGTGCGGTTGTCGAGAGCGCTGGTGGCTTCATCGAGCAGCAGCAAGGGTGGGTTCTTCAGCAAGGCGCGTGCGATGGAAAGCCGCTGGCGTTCACCACCGGAAAAGCGGCCGCCCCGTTCACCCGCGATCGTGTCGAGCCCTTCAGGCAAGGCCTTGACGAAGGCAGCGGCGTTTGCGGCCTCCAGGGCTTTCCAGAGTTCTTCATCACTGGAGCCTTCCTTGGCGAAGAGCAGGTTTTCTCGAATCGTCGTGTTGAACAGAAAGCTCTCCTGGGTGACGAAACCTGTGTTTCCTCTGAGCCATTCTTTTGAGAGTTTGGAGATATCGATGCCATCGAGTTCGATCGTGCCGTGATCCGCCTCATAGAAGCGGGTGAGGAGATTGAGGATCGTTGATTTGCCTGCTCCGGTGGGGCCCACGAGGGCGATGGTCTGACCGGGGAACACTTCGAGGTTGAGATCGCAGACTGCGGGGGAGTCCTCGGTGTAGCCGAAACTTACATCTCTGAAACGGACGGCACCGGAGAAGGTCTCCGGGCGCTCTCCCTCTGTTAGATTGGCCTCGTCGGGCAGGTCATGAATGTCGAAGACCCTCCTAGCGGACACGCTGCCACGGACGTAGAGCTGGGTGAGGGAATTGATCTGCGAGATCGGGGCGAAGAAGAGTCCCCAGGCGATGAGAAAGGCTCCGATCGTCCCTGGCAGCATCTTGCCCTGGAGGACGGCCCACGAGCCGTAGGCAATCATCAGGATGATGCCGGACTGCGCGAGCAGGGAAACCACCGGCCAGACGATGGCCTGGCCCTTCATCACCCGCATGTGCTTTTCGCCTACATTGCGGCTGGCGACGTCGAAGCGGCTCAGTGCCTCGGGCTCGACGGTGTAGGCCTTGATCTGGCGGATGCCAGCGAGGTTGTCGTGAAGCAGCGCGTTGAGGGCGGCACCCGCCTCGGAGCTTTCCTTCCATCGGGGTTCCGCCTTCTTGGAATAGCGGGTGGTGATGACCGCGATGAACGGCAGCGGGATGAGCGTGACGAGGGTGAGTTCCCAGCTCTTCGTCAACATCCACACGAGAATGATGTTGAACTGGAGGATCGCGGGAATGGTCTGGTCGATGGTTTCCACGACCATCCGGTCCATGGCGGGGACATCATCCGCCACGCGCGACATGACCTCGCCGGAGGAGTTCGAATCGAACCACTTGATCGGAAGACGTTGGAGCTTGTTGTAGAGCGAACTCCGGATGTCGTGGGTCAGCCGTTGTTCCAGCGCGTTGTTGGCGTAGGTGCGCAGGGTGAAAAGAACCTGCTGCACGAAGATCGAACCGACTCCCAGCAGCACTGTGGGGATGAGGAGATCGCTGCGTCTTTGGCCAATGACCTCGTTGATGAATCGCTCGGTGACCGTCGGGACGACGAGGACAAGCGACGTGCAGGCCACCGCCATGAGGAGAGAGATGAGTGCGCGTTTCGGATAGGAGTGCAGCGCGATACGGAAGACCCTGAGGATGACTGCCATGAACAGGAAGTGGATTGCCCCATCCGGGGCCGGTGGTCAAATCCGAAGCGAGAAAGTCAGGTCACGGCCGAATGCGGCATTGTGCGTGATTCTTGAGGACGATAGCACACATCGGTCATGCTGTATTTCTGGGATCTTCTGGGAGTCTTTGTCGGTGCGGTGTCCGGAGCCATGGCGGGACGCCGGAAGGATATGGACTGGTTCGGCATGTATGTGGTCGGGCTGCTTTCAGGGATCGGAGGCGGCACCCTCCGCAGCATGCTGATTGGCGATCTGCCACCACCCGTTTTCAAGGATCCGGCCTATGGAATTGTCGCGGCAGTTGCGACTGTGGTGGCCTGGTTTGGGGAACCGTTGTGGAGAAGGATGAGGCGTGTGGTGTCGGTGATCGATGCCATCTCCATCGGGGTGTTTCTTTCGATCGGAGTGCGCGTTTCACAGGCCCATGGCCTCGCCTGGTGGGCCTGTGTGGGCTTGGGGGTGATCACCGCGACGTTTGGTGGCGTACTGCGGGACATCGCCCGGGCCGAGGTGCCGCTGATTTTCCGCAAGGAGATCTATGCGACCGCCTGCTTCGTGGGTGGGTTGGCGCTGTTGGGGTTTGATGCCGCTGGTCTGAATCCGCAACTCGGGTTCTGCCTGGCGACGATGCTCGTCACCGTGATCCGATTGCTGGCGATCCGCTATGCCCTGAACCGTTCGGAGCCCTGACTCTAACAGTTGGTGGTCCGGCTCGTGATCTTGAGATTCCACGAGGCATCGCGCTGGAGGACGAAAGTTTCCCGTTTCAGCCCAGCGGGGGATTTGGCGCGACCATGCTCGACCTCGATCTCGACGTTCGAACCTTCCGACACGAACTTCAGGATTCGGAAAACCGGTTCGCGTTTCATCCGGATGAAGCAGTAAAGCGGCACATCCGGATGAGAGGCATTCCAGAGCAACATGGAAGGGGGAAACTGCTGCTCTTTTGCCAAGACAGAGAGTGTATCCCGGATGATCCGCTGGCCATGGCGGCGGACCAGTTTGATCGTCGCACGGACATTCCGCAGGTGCTCCACGAACGCCGCCGCTGGATTGAGATG
>JAIYDT010000570.1 GCA_027487355.1 Verrucomicrobiaceae bacterium | reverse complement strand
CTGACCAAGAACGGTGCCGGCATCCTCACCCTCACCGGGGCGAACACCTACACCGGCACCACCACGGTCAACGCAGGAACCCTGAGCCTGGCCAACCCGGTTCTCGATGATGCGTCCTCCGTCAACATCGCGGCCACCGCCACCTTGAACCTGACCCACAGCTCGACCGACATCGTGACCTCGCTCACGATCGCCGGCACGCCCATGGCAAACGGGATCTACGGTGCGGTGGGTTCCGGTGCGCAGTTTGAAAACGCGGCCATCACCGGCTCTGGCAAGATCCAGGTCGGTGCCAACCCGTATGACAACTGGGCGGACGCCAACAGCCTCACCGGAGGAGACCGGGCCCTGAATGCCGACCCGGACAAGGACGGGATCCTGAACCTGTTGGAGTACTTCCTCGATGGAAATCCGAACGCCTTCACCTCCGGGCCGGCACTCGGAGGCACGCCCGGAACCACCACCAGCCTGACGTTCAAGCGTCGCGATGATGCCGCTGGAGATGTGACCTCGCAGTTCGTCGAAGTCAGCACCGACCTGGGAACCTGGACCAGCGTGGCGATCCCCGCTGGACCTGGCACTTCGACCGTCAGTGGGGTGACCTTTGTCATCAGCGACAACGGAAGCGCTCCAGACGACATCACCGCCACCGTCACGAATGCCCCGGATGACAAGAAGTTCCTCCGGATCAAGATCGTTGACTGATCCATTCCATCACCGCCGGGTCTGGAGCTTCTCCGGGCCCGGCGCGTGATCTGGAAATGAAAAACTCCCCGCCCGTTGCCGCCAGTCGGTGACGGGCGTTTTTCGTATGGGAGGAGACGCCATTCTTCGCTTCTCGAAACGGGAAAGGCCCCAAGGCTCACTTTCCCGAAATGGCCTGCCATTCGTAGCTTCCCCTCAAGGAAGCGAAGAATGGTCGGGCTGGCGGGATTCGAACCCACGACCCCCTGCCCCCCAGGCAGGTGCGCTACCAGACTGCGCTACAGCCCGTCATTTCGGCGGGGCGACAGGCAAGCAGGGCAAATGCGGATTGGCAAGCCCTGAAAATCGTGCGATTGCCCCTGCGACATGGAACGGATCAAAACAGCGATTGTCGGGGCGAGCGGCTACACGGGCATGGAACTGCTGCGACTGCTCCTCGTGCACCCGCAGGTCGAGCTGGTGGCTGCCACGTCCCGTCAGGAGGCGGGCAAGCCGGTGCAGTCGATCTTTCCGCGCTTTCGTGGAGCTCCCGGAGCGACCCTGAGCTTCATCGAGCCGGATCCCGATGCCATCGCCGCCACGGGAGCGAAGGTCGCCTTTCTCGCCCTGCCTCATGGCGTGGCGGCGGAGATTGCCCGCGCCCTCCTGGAACGCGGCCTGAAGGTGATCGATCTCAGCGCGGATTTCCGCCTGCGTGATGCCGCCGTCTATCAGGAGTTCTACGGCCACGAACACCCGGCCCCGGATCTGCTTTCCGAGGCAGTCTACGGACTTCCGGAAGTGCGGGCGGCGGCCATCATGGAGGCGCGCCTGATCGCGTCACCCGGTTGCTACCCGACCAGCATCCTCCTCCCCTTGCTGCCGCTGCTGCGGGAAAAGCTGATCGACCCCACCACGATCGTCGCCAATTCGATGAGCGGCGTCAGCGGTGCCGGACGAAAGGCCGATCTCAGCTTGCTGTTCTGCGAGTGCAACGAAAGTGTCCGCGCCTACGGACTGCCGAAGCACCGCCATCTTTCGGAAATCGAACAGGAGCTCTCGATCGCGGCCGGCTCTCCGGTGGTGATTACCTTCATCCCGCACCTCATCCCGGTGAATGCCGGGATCCACAGCACCACCACCGCGAAACTCGCTCCCGGTCTCGACCCCGAGGCCGTAGGAAACGCCCTGGAAGCCGCCTATGTTTTCTGTCCCTTCGTGCGCCTCCTCGGTCGCGGCGGCTGCCCGGACACCAAGAACGTCACGCGGACCAACTTCATCGACATCGGCTGGCAGTACGACGCCCGCACCGGGCGCATTCTCCTGCTCAGCGCCGAGGACAACCTCGGAAAAGGCGCGGGTGCGCAGGCCGTGCAGAGTTTCAACCTGCTCTTCGGACTTTCCGAGACTGCCGGATTGCAAAACTTCTGAGCCTTCCCCAAGGTTCGCACGCTCTTTCCCCAACGACTCATGGATTCCCAGTTCACCCGCATCAAAGGAGGCGTCGGCGCGCCGCAAGGTTTCGTCACCAGTGCCATTTCCTGCGGGATCAAGAATCCAGCCGTCGAGCGGCTCGACCTCGCCCTCATCGTTTCGGAAAAGCCCTGCTCCTCCGCCGGCACCTTCACGACCAACCGCGTCAAGGCCGCGCCGGTCCGCGTGAGTCAGGCCCACCTGCGCAAGGGCAACCTCCGCGCCATCGTCGCCAACTCCGGCAACGCCAACGCCTGCACCGGCGTCCAGGGCATCCGCGATGCCAACGCGATGTGCGATGCCGTGGCGAAGCCGCTCAAGCTCAAGCGCAGTGAAATCGGCGTCTGCTCCACCGGCGTGATCGGCCTGCCGATGCCGATGGTCCGCGTCGAGCCGAAGTTTCCCGAACTCCTCGAAAAGCTCGGCCCGAAGAATGGACCGGACGTCGCCGCTGCGATCATCACCAGCGACACCCATGCGAAGGAAATCGCCATCTCCTTCGACCTCGGTGAGCACCGCGTCCGCATCGGCGGCTGCGTGAAGGGCGCGGGCATGATTTCCCCGAGCATGGCCACCATGCTCTGCTTCATCACCACCGATGCCAACATCCCCACCGAGTCCCTGCGAAAGGGTGTACTCGAGTGCGTGGAAAGCAGCTTCAACCGCATCACCATCGATGGCGATATGAGCACCAACGACACCGTGCTCGTCCTCGCCAACGGAGCCTCCGGCATGCCTTCTGCCCGCCGGAACAGCTCGGCCTGCAAGCAGTTCCGCGCGGCGCTTCAGTTCGTCATGCTCGAACTCGCCAAGGCGGTCGTGCGCGATGGCGAGCGCGTCACCAAATTCGTCACCGTCGACGTCGTCGGGGCCCGCACCTACCTCGATGCGAAAAAGGTCGCCGAAGCCGTCTGCAAGTCCGCCCTGGTGAAAGCCTCCTGGAACGGCGGCGATCCGAACTGGGG
>JAIYDT010000015.1 GCA_027487355.1 Verrucomicrobiaceae bacterium | reverse complement strand
GGGACAGCGCTTTCCGGGAGCTTGATGGCCACGGGGCGGTTGGCGGCGATCGAGTTCAGGGAGAGGTCGGCGAGGACTTCGTCATGGAAGAACGAGGTGGCACTGGACCGGCTCTTTCCGTTCTGCCAGGTGGCGACCTCGGTGCCGGTGAGGCGGAGGGAAATGGACTTCGGCTGGCCGAATCCGCCGATGCGCTTCCAAGTGAGGGTTGCGGTGCCGCCGGTTTTCAGGGTGCCGGGGTTGAGGCGCAGCTCGAAGCGGGCGAGGAAAACCATCAGCAGCCGGTAGGGGACGTTCAGAAACAGGACTGTTCCGACCAGCACGAAAGGGATCAGGAAGATCATCAGGAAGATCTCCGGGTTTCCCTTTTTCCAGGCACTCCACGCGATGCCGACGAAGATCGAGACGATGCCGTTCCAGAAGGCGCAGATGAAAAGGGCGGCGAAGAGGTTGATCCAGCGGGTTTTTCCGGCGTTCAGAATGCGCTCGGGGAGATCCGGGATTGGTTCGGGGCGTGCGGCCTTGCTGCTGACGGGGTCGATTGGGCGGGCCGTATCCGCACGCCGGTTTTTCAAGGCCCAGATCATGCCGCCGAAGCCGATGCCGAGAAAGAAAAGGGGAATGAGGCCGAAAAGGATCCCGGCTCCCAGATCCCGATCAACCGCGGCCTGCCAGGGCTTCTGGGGATTGACATAGCAGGTCAGGGTGGAGTTCGGCGGGTGGGAGTCGATGATTGCCTGCTTGCTGTCGCGGCCGCTGGAGCTGCCGGACATGAGGTTGTAGCTGTTCGAGTGATACTCGCGGCCTTGGAATTTGTAGCGGTAGAAGAGATCGACGGAATACGTGGAGCCGCCTTTACTGCCACTATGGGATTCGACCCGGCTCCAGATCACGGTGGCGGGAGTTTCGATCCAGGTCTGTGAAGAGAGATACCGGGTCGCTCCTGGGACCACGACGAAGCAGGTGAAGCCGAGCCCGATCGCGGTGAAAATGCCGAAGAAGATGACCAACGGGAAAGTGGACTGGCTGGCCTGTGGGGATTGATCCGACAGGGCTTTCGCGCTGCGACTCCTCATTCCGGATCGGATGACCGATATCCCGACGAGCATGAAAACGCTTCCGAAAGCCACGATGAACAAACCGCCCCAACCGGACCACGAAGGTTTGACCAACGATGCCTGATCCGGATGTTGCGGATCGACCCAGCACCCGGTGCGCAGGCCCTCGGGCTTGTCGCGTTGGGCCTCTGCGAGGAGCCCTTCACGGATGGCCAAGAGCTCTTCATACTCGTTACTACCCCTCTGATCCGATCGAAGCTGGGTACTGGTGTACGGCCGCCCATCCCATTCGTAGTGGAACTTCAGGTCGGGCTGGAAGACTGGGTCCTTCTTGGAATCGGCGCGGATTTCGAAGCGCTCGATGACACAGGGGGCCTTTTCCCAAGCCGCTGGTGAGATGCCTTTCCAAAGGGTCTTCAGGCCGAAGCAAACGAAAACCGAGCTGAATAAAGTCCAAACGATCCCGAAGATGATCGTGGCCATCGAGCTCCCCTGACTGCGCCTGGATATGGATGAAGCATTCGCCACGCCGTCGAACTATCAGTCGTTTCCCTGCTTGGCCCGTGAAAATCACGCCCGCGATTCCAGCCACGCCACCACTTTCGCCAGGGCGCGCGCCCGGTGGCTGAGCTGGTTTTTCACCTCGTCGCCGAGTTCGGAAAAGGTGCCGTCGTGGCCGGTGGGAACGAACAGCGGATCGTAGCCGAATCCGCCGCTGCCGCGTCGCTCATGGATGATCGAGCCCTCCACCGTGCCCTCGAAGCTGGCCAGCGTTTCTCCATTTTCCGCCAGCACCATCGTGCAGCGAAAACGTGCCGCGCGATCGGTCTTTCCGGCCATTTCCCGCATCAGGCGCTCGTTGTTCTTCGGGTGGTTTCCCTCCTCGCCACCGTAGCTGGACGACCAGACGCCGGGCGCGCCATCCAGGGCATCGACCTCCAGGCCGGAGTCGTCGGACAGCACCATCCCGGCGATTTCCCGGCTGATGCCCTCGGCCTTGAGGCGGGCGTTTTCCAGGAAGGTGGTGCCGGTTTCCTCGATCGCCGGGAGGGCGGGAAAAGCGGTCACATCGAGCACTTCGTAACGATCCCCGATCATCGCTCGGATCTCGGCGGTCTTGTGGGCATTGCGGGTAGCGAGGATCAGGCGCGGCTTCATTTCCATGCCCCGGCCTAGCCGCTCGGAGGAAACGGGCCAAGATTTTTGAAATAATCCAAATGTCTGCTACGCCTATAGGGAGATGAAAGCAATCACCTGGCTGGCCTCACTCACGGTCGGCGTCGCCACCCTCGCCTCCTCCGCCTTTGCCAACACCTTGGAAGGCTGGACCACCGATCTCGAAAAGGCCCTCGAACAGGCCAAGAAGGAAAAGAAATCCTTGCTGGTGGAGTTCACCGGCTCCGACTGGTGCCCGCCGTGCATCATGATGCGGAAGAACGTGTTCTCGAAGCCGGAGTTCGTGAAGAAGGCCTCCGAAAAATTCATCCTCGTCGAGCTGGATTTCCCGAAGGGCGACAAGGCCGTTGCCGAGAAAAACCAACCCTTGGCTGAGAAGTACAAGGTCGAAGGCTTCCCGACCGTGGTGCTCCTGAAACCGGACGGCAAGGAGTTCGATCGCTTCTTCGCCTCCGCCCATCCCGACACCGAGAAGTTCCTGAAGCACCTCGACGAGGCCCTGGAGAAAAAAGACCTCGATTGAGC
>JAIYDT010000471.1 GCA_027487355.1 Verrucomicrobiaceae bacterium | reverse complement strand
GCAGTCGGGGAAAATCGTTCAACACCCTTCGATCTTCCTTCGAATTACCTTTCGCCACCGCTCACTCCCACGGCCAGAACCTTCAACCTGCGGGCCGTGACTCCGGACGTCTCCCTGGCCTCCATCACGCTGCCGGAGGATGGAAAGTCCTTCATCGTTCTTCTCATTCCGGCCAGGGAAGGCGGCTTCAAGCCGATCGTCATCCGCTCGGATGATCCGGCGTTCAAGGCTGGTGATGTGTATTTCTACAATCATTCCCCGAAGGTGATCCTCGGCTATGTGGGCACTGCGAAATTCTCGCTCGAGGCGGGCAAGGGCCTGTTGCTGCGACCCACCGGGGCAAGGGCGGAGAATTTCTATGACGTCGGCTTCGGCGTCCGTGAGGAACAAGGCGACCGCACCCTCAGCCAGACCCGCTGGCCGGTGGACGACAAGGTCCGCTCCTATGTATTCTTCTTTGTCAATCCATCCACCAGCCTTCTCGATTTCCGGGCCGTGGATGAATTCATCCCGCCGCCGGAGAAGCCTTGAGTCGATCGCATTGAAGCGGAAAGTTCACGAAAACGCCCGCAGCTCTTTGTAGTATTGCCAATTACTCTTGCGGAACGCCTATTGTCGGGAGGCGGGGCATCTCGCAGCATGCCGGGTGATCGAGTTAATCATCCACGACATGAAATCCTCCCGCCTGCTCCTCTCCTTTCTCCTCCTCGCCGCCGCAGCCTCCGCCAAAACCATCACGTGGAACGATGCGGACGCGAACAACAACTGGAACACCACCGACGCCAACTGGGCCTCCGCCGCGACCTTTGTAACCGCTGACGCCGCCGTGTTCTCCGGGACAGGAGAAGCCGTGACGGTCTTGGCAGGCGGGGTGGCTCCTGCTTCCACCGCCGTCAGTGCTGGCAGCTACACTTTTTCCGGTGGGACGATTTCAGGCACGCTTGCCAAATCGGGGGCTGGCTCGCTGACCCTGAATTCGGCCAACAGCTTTTCCGGAGTGACCATCACCTCGGGACCTGCGAACGGCGGCGCCACAGCTGGAGCCATCAACGTTGGAAATGCCTCTGCGCTCGGTTCGGGAAATGTCGTGCTCAACAACACGACCAGCATCACCGCCCTGTATGTGAACGGAAATCACAATCTGGCAAACAACATCCAGTTGTCATCGACAGCGTCCCTGACCACCAGCTTCTCCGGGCTGAACGGAGCCACGGCCACCTTGTCCGGGCTGATCAGTGGAGGCACGGCGTCCTCCGTCTTCTGGGTGAACATGAGTTCGGGTGGCAGCAATGGCGTCCTCAAACTCAGCAACACCGGCAACACCTTCCGGTCGACGATGTATTTCAACCGTGGTGTGCTCGCGATCAACGGCGATGGCTGTCTGGGGAACTCCGCCAACCTCATCCGGTTTGACCAGACCAGCAACAACGGTGGCCTGCGATTCGACGCGAACAACATCAACGTCCAGCACAGCATCGAGTGGGTCAGCCGCTGCGATTTCAACATCAACAATTTTGACGCCACCATCTCCGCGAACATCAGCGGAACTGGAAACGACGAAGCCAACCGCAACAACATCAAGGGCGGCACGATCACCTCAGGAACTTCCACAGGCAGCCTGCGCCTGAGCGGGACCAACACCATGGCCGCCCCCCTGACCGTGGCGGCCAACACCAAGCTCATTGCGGCTTCGCCCACCGCGTTGGGCAGCGCGACCGGGACCACCCGGGTTACCGCCGGTGGCACCCTGGCATTCGACAGCGTCGGCATCTACAGCAACCTTGAACCCCTCACCCTCAACGGCACGGGCGTCCAGGTTTCCTCGGTCGGTGTCGGGGCGCTTCAGAATCTCTCAGGCACCAACAGCTTCGCAGGTGCCATTGCTCTCGGCTCGGCCTCTTCCATCGGAGTGACCTCGGGCAGCCTGAGCCTGAGCGGCGTGATCTCCGGTGCCTTCCCCCTCACCAAGACCGGCGGCACGCTCTCACTCTCCGGGGCAAACACCTTCTCGGGGGGGCTCAACCTCAACTCCGGCACCCTCTCCGCGAGTTCCGCTTCGGCCCTCGGCACCGGTCTGGTCACTCTGGCCAACGCCACCACCCTGAATGCTTCCGGAGCATCCGCCCTTTCACTGCCAGGAGGTCTCACGGTGAGTTCGACCGCCTCGATCGGCTTCAACGGCACCAGTTCCCCACTCACCGTCGGCGGCATCACCACCCTCAGCGGCGCGGCGGGATCGGTCACCCTCAACCTCTTCGGTGCGGCTCCTGCGGTTGGAACCTATCCGCTCATCACCTATTCCGGCTCTCTCGGCGGAACCGGCTTTCCGGCCTTCGCGCTCGGCGCACTGCCGAACCGCGTGCTGGCGAATCTCGTCAACAACACCGGGAGTTCCTCCGTCGATCTCAACGTCACCGGTGTTGATTTCCCCGTCTGGTCCGGAGCCCAGGACTCGGAGTGGAGCACCAACACCATCAGCGGTTCGAAAAACTGGGTGCTCAATTCGAACAATGCGACGGCTACCGACTATCTCGCTGGAGACACCGTCCTGTTCAACGACTTCGCCACCGGCACCACCATCGACATCAGCAACGGCAACGTCGCTCCTGCCGCCGTCACCTTCGACAACAGCACGAAGAACTTCACGCTCACCGGAACCAATGGCATCGCCGATGGTGCCGCCTCGCTCGGTCTGACCAAGTCCGGCAGCGGTTCGCTGACCCTGAGCAATACCAACAGTTTCACCGGCGCGGTCGTCCTCAACGGAGGCACCGTCATCATCCCCTCCATCGCCAACGGAGGCACCTCCAGCCCTCTTGGCTCCGGCACCGCCGTCAACTTCAACGGTGGCCAGCTTTCCTACACCGGAGCCAGCGCCTCGACCAACCGCGGGATCAGTTTGGGCGCAAGCGGCGGCGGGCTCGAAGTGACGAATGCTTCCAGCACGCTGTCCTTGGCCAGCACGATCTCAGGCTCAGGCACGCTCACCCTCAATGGTCCCGGGAAAACCTCATTTTCCGGCACCTCGACACTGGCTGGTGCAGTTTCCATCTCCTCTGGCGCTTTCCTTGAATTGGCAACAGGTGCGGTGCTCGGGTCCACCCCTCTGACCAACAACGGAACCATCAGCGTCAACCGCAGCGATGCCTACACGCTCTCGAACGCGATTTCGGGCACCGGCATCCTCGTCAAGCAGAACACCAACACCCTCACCCTCAGCGGCAGCAACAGTTACTCCGGAGGAAGCAATCTGAACGGAGGAGCCCTCACCCTCAATACCTCGACCGCCCTCGGCACCGGAGCCCTCACAATCGGCAGCGCGGCGACCAATGGCACAGGCGGCGGTGTCGCGACCGTTCTCGTCAACAATACGGCGGCCACCACGCTGGCCAACAATCTGGTGATGCCCAGCGCGGCGGGCACCTTCACCTTGATGAAGACCACCGCCAGCCAGACCACCGGCACCGAATTGAATCTCACCGGCGTGATCAGCGGAGGAGGACCCACCAGCGTTCTCCGGTTCAACAGCGGCACGGGTGGCGACTCCACCACCAGCTATCGTCTCGCGGGCAGCAACACGCTTTCCGGCAGCATTGAGTTGTATCGCGGCGCGGTCGTGATCACCAACGACAACAGTCTCGGCAATGCCAAGCTGCTGCTAAACGGCAACAACAACGCGACCCTTGGCGATGTCCGCTTCGAGAACCCCGTCACGCTCGCCAACGAGATCGTTCTGGCAAACAGCAGCAACCCCGACCCGATCAACACCAACGGCAACACGGTCATTCTGAACGGAGCCGTCACCAGCACCGGCACCGCTGGCCTGGTGAAAATCGGAGCCGGCACGCTCGTTTTCGGAGCAAACAACCCCTACTCGGTCGCCACCACCATCAGCGCGGGCACGCTTCAGGTCGGAAACGGCGGCACCACCGGCAGCTTCGGAGCCGGGGCGGTGACCAACAACGGCACGCTTGCCTTCAACCGCAGCACGGCCCTTTCCGTGCCAAACGCGATCAGCGGCACCGGGGCCATCGTCCAGAGCGGCAGCGGCACGACCACCCTTTCCGGAGCCATCGCGGCGGCCTCTTCCTACACCGTCAACAACGGCGGGCTGACAATCAATGGCACTTCTCCGGTCGGCACCGCCCTCACGGTGAACGGTGGACAGTTTGCCTTCGGCACTGGCTCGAATCCGATCGGCACGCTCGCGGTGGATTCACTCACCCAGACAGGCGGCAGTCTGTCACTTGAGGTTGACGGCTCCTCAAGCGACCTGCTCCAGGTCACCAATGCCTACAACCTCTCCTCGGGTGGCATCGTGCTGAACGTGCTTAATGCTCCTGATACCGGAAGCGCCTACACCCTTATCAACTACGGCAGCCTCACCGGCACTCCCAGCCTGACGGTCAACGGACTGAGCGGCAGCCGTCTCACCGCCAGTCTCGATCTTGGCACTGGCACTGCCAGCGCGATCACCGTGACCTTCAGCGGCAGCGTGGCGGATCTCGTTTGGTCTGGTGCCAGCGACAACACCTGGGACCTCGTCACCACTCAGAACTGGGTCAATGCTGGCAACCCGGACACCTTCCACATCCTGGACAATGTCCTCTTCGACGATTCACCGACCAGCGGCAATACCAGCCCGATCCTCGACTTCACCGCCGTCGCGGGTTCGGTGACGTTCGCCAACACCACCAAGACCTACACCATCACCGGCAGCGGTGGGATTGGCGGATCCTCCAACGTTTCCATCAATGGCGGTGGAACGACCATCTTTGCCACCAACAACAGCTACACCGGCATCACCGACATCTCCAACGGCAGCACGCTGAAGATCGGCAACGGCGGCGCGGTGGGAACCCTCGGCAACGGCGGACTTGCCCAGATCGACGGCACCTTGGCCTTCGACCGCTCGGATGACATCACGGTGGCCAATGTCCTCACCGGCGTTGGTGGCGTGACCAAGAGTGGCGCGGGCTCCCTGATCCTCACCGGCAACAACAGCTACGGTGCCACCACCATTTCCGCAGGAACGCTTCAGATCGGGGCGGGTGGCACGGTCGGCAGGATCGGCGTCGACGAGGTCACCAACAACGGCTCCCTGGTTTACAACCGTTCAGACGCGCAAACGCTGTCGAACGTGATCAGCGGCAGCGGCTCCCTCACCAAGCTCGGTGCCGGAGCCCTGACGCTCAGCGGAAACAGCTCCTACAGCGGCGGCACCACCCTGACGACCGGCAGCCTGATCGGCGGCGGCAGCAATGCATTCGGAACCGGGCCGGTCGCCATCGCGACAGGCACCCTCGTCCAATTCAAGATCGCAGACGGATCCACTGCCACCTTCCCCAACAACTTCACCCTTCCAGCGGTTGGAAGCACGCAGTTCTCAGTCCTATCTCCGGCTTCCCCCACCACCGTCCGGCTGACCGGAGTCATCAGCGGCGGCGCCAGCGGCCAGACCTACAACCTCTGCGACACGCTTGCGACTGGAAATCACAACAACGTCATCATCCTCGACAATGCGTCTAACAGCTTCACCGGCACGATCCTGATGAACCGCGGCACGCTGGCCTTCACCAGCGACGCCGCACTTGGCAACCCAGCGAACCGCGTCCGGATTGACACTTGGAACGCCAACGGCCCGCTCCGCTTCGATGCCGACAACCTGACCCTGAACGCCGCCCGCACCATCGAACTGGTGACGAACGGCTACATCCTCCCCATCAATACCCAAGCCTTCACAGGCACCATCGCAGGCCAAGTCACTGGAGCGGGCGCACTGACCAAACAAGGCACCGGAACCTTGGTGCTGACCAATGCTGCGAACAACTACGCAGGCACCACCACGATCAACGCCGGCACGCTCAGGGTGAATGGCACGCTCACAAGCTCCACCAGCGCGGTCACAGTCACCGCGACCGG
>JAIYDT010000198.1 GCA_027487355.1 Verrucomicrobiaceae bacterium | reverse complement strand
GCCCGGTCACCTTCACCCTCCCCAGCGGACCGACCTCCCTGTTCATCCGCCTCAACGTGACCCCTTGATGATTTCTTGCTAGTTGCTCATGGCTCCGAAACGGGGCGGTTCCGCGGGTGCGGGGCCGCCCCGTTTTTCGTGAGGGAAATTGCCCAAGGCGGGGGTGGATTTCAGGAAAGTCTCACGCTAAGGTCGCCAGACATGGTTGCCCCCCTCCTTCGATGGCTCATCGTGCCGATCCTGATCGCGCTGCCGTTGCGGGCCGCCGCGCTGAAGGTCCTGACGATCGGCGACAGCTTGTCCGAGGAGTACAAGTTCATGGAGATCGCCTTCAGTATCAATTCCAAGAACTGGGTGGAACTGGTCTCCGAGCGCCGTGGCACCGAAACCACTTTCGGCACCTACACTTCCAGTTACTTCGGCTACGGCGATTGGAGGACCGGCGGCTACCGCTTGAACTTCGGGCTTCCGGGAAAAACCACCATCGACTGGAAGAACATCCTCAATTCGACAGGAACCGTCACTCTCGATGGAAAGACCCGCAACAACCTAACGAACGAAATCAACCTCTGCGATGTGGCGGTGATCTTCCTTGGGGGAAACGATCTCAAGGACCAATACAGCCAGATTTTCAACAACACCGAATCGCCGACCTACCTCAGCGGCATCGTCGCCAACCTCGCCTTCATCCACGACTGGATCCGCACGCGAAAGCCCAACCTGCCGATCGTGATCGCCACCTGCCCGGATGTGGGCGCCACTCTTGATGTCAGCAGCACCTACACGGATCCTGTGCGCCGGCTTTCCACCCGTCAGAAGATCGCCGCGATGAACGCGTCAATCCGATCGATGGCCGCCACCAAGGGGGCGAAAGTCGCCTCGGTGGACAAGCTCACCGACCTGATCTTCGACGTCGTGCCCTTCCACCTCAATGGCACCTCCCTGATCGCCACCTCCACTTCCACGACGAACGCCTCCAACTATGCCTTCTGCAAGGACGGCTTCCACCCCAGCACCTCCGGGCAGGCCTTGATCGCCAACGAAGTGATGCGGGCCCTGACCGAGGCCACCGGCGTGAGCCTCACCCCGTTTCCCAACCGCGAGGTTCTTTCCAACATCCTCGGCATGAACCCGGACACCGTTTACAACACCTGGAAAAGCGGCTACCCCGGACTCGGAGGCACGGCAGCCGACGATGACCAGGACGGCATCCCCAACCTGGTCGAGTATGCCCTTGGCTCCTCCCCGAAGCAGCGCTCGCAGCCGATGACCTTCCTTCAATCTCCCGGCAGCACCTTGCGCTTTACCCCTTCAACGATCGGGCTCCGCTATGCCTCGATCACCGTGTTGGAATCCTCCGGCCTGACGTCCTGGCAGGCCGTTCCAGCCAATCGGATCACCACCCATTCAGATGGCTCGTGGAGGGTCGCGCCTTCGGGCCTTGGACGTGGCTTCTACAAGCTGAAGGCCGAGGTCAGGCCGTAAGTTGAACTTGAGCGCACTCCGCGTTGTGCCTAACAGACTCACCACTCACTGCCCCTCATCCGTCAGCGTCTTCAGGAAGGCCACCAGCGCAGCCTTGTCGGGATCGGTGAGATGCAGTCCGGTCTCGGGATGCTTGGCGAGGTTTGGATCGAGTGTGGGACGACGGTGGATGCCGGTGCTGTAATGCTCGATGACTTCCTCCAACGTGGCGAAGCGACCATCGTGCATGTAGGGGGCTGTTAGAGCCACATTCCTCAACGAGGGAGTGGCGAACTTCCCCTGATCCGAGGCTGAGCCGGTGACCCTCGCACGACCGGCCGAGTCTCCTTCGAGACCGTTGTCGTGGAACTGCTGATCGGTGAACAGCGCCCCGCCATGGCAATGGAAGCAGTCCGCTCCAAGCTGCCCGGTGCGCGGCTCATATTCGGTCATGAAGAGCTCGAAGCCGCGCTTTTCCTCCTCGCTGAGGGTGGCCTTTCCGGCGAAGGCACGGTCGAAGCGGGAATCTCGCGCGCTGAGGGTGAGGAGATACTGCTCAAGGGCCAGCGAGACCTTTTCCGCCGTGATGCCAGATGAGCCGAAGGCCTGGCCGAACAGTCGGACATCCTCCGGGGAGGCAGCTAGCTTATCGCAGACCTTCTCCAGCGTCTCATCCATTTCCCGATGATCCTGGATCGGCATCAGCACCTGCCCGCGCAGCGACTTCGCCCGGCCGTCCCAGAAGAACTCCCGCTTCCAGGCGAGGTTGAAAAGCGGCATGGCATTGCGGTCGCCGCTGCGCCCCTCGATGCCACGGCTCACCTTCAACCCATCGGTGAAGGCGGCATCCGCATGATGACAACTCGCACAGGAAATCGACCCATCACGCGACAGGCGCGGATCGTGGAAAAGCTTATCTCCCAGCGAAACACGCTCGACGATCAAGGGGTTGTCGCGCGGCAGATCCGGCACCGGAAACGTGCGGCTCATGGTAAAGCGGTAGGGCGTGAACTTTGCGGGCAGATCGATGGGCTTGACCGGTGGCTGGGCTTCCGCTTCGGAGACCTCGGTGACGATCCGGTTCACTCGGAAAGCTCCGCGAAGGTTCGCCACCAGGGCCGCTGCGATGGGGTCGCCATCCCGGGAGTGGGTGGCGGTTCCGTCCTTGTCGAATGAGAGGGGTCGCGGGGCATTCAGCAGGCTGGCCACATCGAACTGGATCTGGACGCCGGCATTTCTCCGCAGATCCAACGGAGCGCTGAAGCTGATCGCCGTGCGGTTCCGATCGCGTGCCAAATGATAGCCATAACCCATCGGTTCAGCGTTTCCCCGGCGATAGTGCCCTTCAAGAGCCATGAAGATGTAGCCACCCTGCCAGCTCCAGTGCAGGCCGTTGAGGTTCGGGTTCAGCGGGTCACCGGCGGGGATCGCGGAAACGTCGGCGGCATTGGCAGTGGCATCCGGTCCGATGTGGAAGCGCAGAGCTTGATAGCTGGCCTCCTCGATTCCGTCCAACTGGAGAAGGTGCCGCCGTGATGACAGGTCCATCCACGCGTTGACCTTTGGAAACTCGATCCATTCTCCGTCCGCCGTCTGCAAGGCCACACCACTGATGAGATAACTCAGACGGGTTACCGAAAGGGTCTCACCGACGGAGGTTTCATAGCGCAGGGAATCCAGACGCAGCGGCTCGCCGTTGAAGACCGGTTCGATGCTGACCTCCAGACGTGACGCCTGCGCGAACTGCGCGCAGAGCAGCATCCACATCAAGATCAGGGATCGATGAAAGCGCATGGGAAATGGCTCAGTTGACCGTCAGTCCAGCGGTCAGGGTGTAGGTGGTGCTGGGTCCGGGAAAGGTGACCACGACGTTCTTCGCCCCGGTGGTGCTGCCCGCTGGCACGGCGTAGGTGCAGGTCACGACATACTGCGAGGTATGAACAAGCGCGGAGACCCCGGTGGTGGAGCCTCCAATGCTGACGCTGGTGACCGCGACATTGGCAGGTGGCAGAGGAGGAGCGGAGTTGGTGGGGATGGTGATGGTGAGAGTGTAGGTGCTGCCGCGCGTCACAACGCCTCCGGGTACGGTAGCCGTCGTACTTCCTCCCCCAGTGCCCGCAGCGGTGTAATCGAAGCCATTGCTGTCAAAG
Source organism: Verrucomicrobiaceae bacterium (assembly GCA_027487355.1). Classification (GTDB taxonomy): domain Bacteria; phylum Verrucomicrobiota; class Verrucomicrobiia; order Verrucomicrobiales; family Akkermansiaceae; genus Luteolibacter. Next base: position 1,970 of record JAIYDT010000198.1, on the reverse strand, counting down.
CTGGCGAGGGACTTTCTCGAGACCCGGTAGAAGCGCTTGCTGTGGCTGTTCCTCGCCCCACTCTCGACGACCGAGGCCTGGTCATCGGTGGCAATGACGGTCGGGGTGAGGTCAGGCCAAGTGACGAGGTCATTGGAGGTCTCGACGAGGTAAGTTCCTCCTTCCACGCCACTCCAGGTAAAGGTGACGTCGCCGGTGGTAGGGTTGACCGTCGGAGCACTTGCGGTTTCCACCTTGTTCGGCCCGCCATTGAAGTAGGTGGTCACGGTTTCTCCGATCGTCGTGGATCCGCCGGTGGGGCTTCCAAAATACTGGCGTCCGGTGGTGTACGGATAGGCAGGCGTGCCATCGGCGTTGATCGTCGTGAAATAGGCCCAGGTGCCTGAGGGATACTCAGGGGTCACGCACCAGCGGACGTTCTGTTCATTGAGGTCGAAATGGACTCCTTGCGTGTAGCCCCGATCGCCGAGGTAATCGAAATCCTCAATGAAATGACCGAGCAGATAAGTGCTGTTGACAGCAGGGCCGCTCTTGAAGGTGACCGTCTGGATTCGCTGAGCCCACGCAGGCAGGGTCGTGCGACCGGTACTTGTTAGATTGGTGGTGCCATTGCTGCCGTTCCTCAGCACGAAGCCCGAGATCATCCGCCTGACTCCGCTGTTGGGATTGAGCGGACTGGAGTAACCGTATGGCCCATAGACCGGCAAACCGTCGGCCGCCCAGGCGAGGATCGGCGAGTGCTTCGTGACCGCCGTGGTGCTCTCGGTGTAACGGTTGGTGGTGGCGTTGTAGTCGATGTGGTCGCCGAGCTGATAGCGCAGGCCGATCGGCTGCGCGTGGTAGTGGTAGTTGTTTCCCGCCTGATGCGCGAGGGCGGGATCGAAGGTGATGCCCTCGTTGTGGTAGCCGTCGCGATTCCAGACCCCATCACCTGTTAGACCGTTGGTCGGCGTGGCATCGGTGGCACTGGCACTGACGTAGGAGAAGGCATCGCGCATGTCGAACATGGAGACGCCGTTGACCATGCAGCCGCTGGCACCCAGACCAGTCAGTGACTTGGTGGTGGGGATCGTCGGCGTCCGGGGGATACGATAGATCTTGGCGGTGTTGGAAGGGAAGTTTGGGAAATTCGTGGTCTTTGCTGCATCGAGATACCATGGCCCCATGATATGCCCGGCGAGCCCGCTCGACCGGATGTAAACCCAGTTCGTCGAATAGACGACCTTGCTGATTCCCGCGTAGGTGGGCGTGGTCTGGGTTCCTGTGCCACGGGTCCAGGTCTTGGAAACGGTCCGGGAGGTTTCATTCGCGGTGCTCTGATACAGGCGCGCGTATTGCCCCGAGTCCTCGGTGTACCACGAGGAGAGCTGCGGGTCGGCCTGACACAGTCCTGCGGAGAGCGAGAGAATGAGGATGGAGGTCGTTTTCATCGGAGTTGGGAGAAGCGAACAACGCCAATGTGAACTGCGTGTGTGGCAATCTCATAAAATTGTTAAGCGAGTGTAAAACCCGGATGCATCCCATGAATCTGCTTGCCCTCGTCGCCCAGGGTTCCGAGTAGTGCCTCCATGGTCACCCTTTCCGCGCCTCGCTTCAGCTTGTACATTTTCACCCTGCTCCTGATGATGCGCGCAGGCGCCCATGACCTGTCGGGAGAGCATGCCCATCCGCACTACGATCGGTCGGTCAAGCCTCCGGAATCAGTGGCTCCGGCCTTTGTCATGGCCGCCGCGCCTGCTGCCGAAGGCGTGAAAAAATCACCTCCCCATGCACGACCTTTCGAGGCCTTCGCCCCGCGGGTGAAGCTTCGTTGGGACGAGAAGTTCCTCTACATTGAGAACAACGGAATGCCCGCCCACGGCATGATGACGGGCATCACCGCCTGGCAGCAGCAGGTTCCGATGCCCCAAGCCTACTTCGGCGACAATGCCTGGCGTCTGCCCCTCACTCCGGTCCCCGCGAAGCAGGTG
>JAIYDT010000239.1 GCA_027487355.1 Verrucomicrobiaceae bacterium | reverse complement strand
CGTCGTTGGCCCCACGCAGATTGAGCGAGGGAGTGAGCGTGTTGTATCCTTCGGGTACTCCGGGTTGATTCATGAGGATGGTTGTTTGACCTGAAGAATCGCGTTTCGTCAATCCGGGGCCTGTCACGGATTCGGAAGGCCCAGTCACCGGCACTTGCTGATTCAAGAGAAATTCTGCGCGTCCATGTCGAAGACGACGGTGACGTCTTCAGGTAGGGATGTGCGTTCCAGAACGCTCTGAACATGTCTTGTGAGCACCCGCGCGGATGGCGCTCGGAGGGTGATTTGGAAGCGGAACTGGCCGTGGGATCTAACAAGCGGGGAGGGGACGGGGTCGCCGAGGGCGATGCTTCCCGGCAGATTTTCCTTCAGTCGGAGATGCAGTGTCTGGGTGGTGAACTCGGCGCGGCGCTCGTGGGTGGAGCGGGCTGTTAGAACCGCGAAGTGCGAGTAGGGCGGAAACTTGAGCATGCGCCGGAACTCCAGCTCCTGCTCGGAGAAGCCGTCGAAGTCGTGCTTCCGTGCGTACTGCACCGAGGGTGAGTGGGGGGTGAAGGTCTGGATGATGACCTCGCCTTCGAGATCGCCGCGACCCGCCCGGCCGGCGACCTGGGTGAGGAGCTGGAAGGTGTGCTCACCGGCGCGGAAATCCGGCACGTGCAGGCCGACGTCGGCGTTGAGGATGCCGACCAGCGTGACGTTGGGAAAGTGCAGGCCTTTCGCGATCATCTGGGTGCCGATGAGGATGTCGATCTTGTGGGCCTTGAAGGCGTTGAGCGTGTCGCGCAGCGCGTTTTTTCGCCGCATGGCATCGGCGTCGATGCGGGCGAACTTCGCGGCCGGCAGGACCTTGGCGAGGACCTCCTCGACCTTCTGCGTGCCGTAGCCCTGGAGGATGATCGCGGGGTCCTTGCACTCCGGGCATTTCCTCGGCACCACCGCCTGATGGCCGCAGACGTGGCAGACGAGGCGGTCGTCGGTGCGGTGGTAGGTGAGGGAAACGGCGCAGTGCGGGCACTGGCAGACGTGGCCGCACTTCGGGCATTGCAGGCTTCGGGCAAATCCGCGGCGGTTGAGGAAGAGGATCGACTGCTCGCCTTTTTCCAGTCGCTGCTCTAGCGCGGTGCGGAGCTTGTCGGAGAGGAAGGTGGTGGTGCCCTTGTGCTTGGCGGACTCCAGTTTCATGTCGACCACGCGGACGAGCGGCATTGATTGGCCGTCGGCACGCTGGTCGAGACGGACGAGTTGATACTTGCCGGTCTGGGTGTTGTGCCATGACTCCAGCGAAGGGGTGGCGGAGCCGAGGACGATGGCGCAGGGCTCGAAGGCGGCGCGCAGCACGGCGACATCACGGCCTTGATAGCGCGGCGGGTTTTCCTGCTTGTAGGAGGTCTCGTGCTCCTCATCGACGAGGATCAATCCAAGGTCCGGCAGCGGCGCGAAGACGGCCGAGCGGGCGCCGATGACGATGCGGGCGATGCCGTTGCGGATGCGGTGCCATTCATCGAAGCGCTCGCCCTGAGAAAGATGCGAGTGCAACACGGCGACCTGGTCCTGCATCGAGGCAAAGCGGGCCTTGAAGCGTCTAACAGTCTGGGGTGTGAGAGAAATTTCGGGGACGAGAACGAGGACGGTTTTCCCCAGATCGAGGGCGTGCTGCGCGGCCTGGAGATAGACCTCGGTTTTTCCTGAGCCAGTGACGCCGAGGAGAAGAATTGGGGATTGTGGATTGCGGATGGCGGATTGGACGACTTCGAGGGCGGCGGCTTGCTCGGGGTTGAGGGTGAGCGGCTGGGACTCGAGGACCTCCTCGACACCGTCGGCTTCGGGATCACGGCGGACGTCCTCGATTTCGATGCGGAGCAGACCTTGTTTTTCCAGGGCCTTCAGGGAGGGGCTGGAGCCTTCGCCGAGATCGGAAACCGCGAGGCGTTTCTCCGGAGTGCTGGCAATCAGGCTGAGGATGACGTGCTGACGCGGGGCCTTTTTCGCGAGCTTCTCGAGAACCTCGGCGGAAGGTTCGGAGTCGAGGACGGCGATGCGCCGGGTCTTGGCGGAGTTTTCCTCGCTGCGCACCGATTCGGGAATGAGAGAACGGACGACGGATTCCAAACTACATCCATAGTAGTTGGCGATCCAGCGACCGGTCTTCAGCAGCACCGGCGTGACGAGTGGCAAGGGGTCGATGAGCGATTCCAGCTCGCGCAGGGCGAAGTCGCCCGGCGGTCCTTCCTCGACCGAAAGCACGGTGCCGGTGGACGATTTCCGCCGCAGGGGAATCCGCACCCGGCAGCCGGCCTGGACGTTGAGTCCGGCGGGGATGGCGTAGTCAAAGACGAGCTCGGAGGGGCCGTCGATCAGGACGCGTGCGGTCGGCATGGCGGTCCGTGGATTCTAACAGGAAGCGGCGGCGATCAGGAAACCTTCGTCGTCGAGCGATGCGCCGGAAGGGAGCGGGAGACCGCTTTCCGGGGCGGATGGGCCGTGGATGCGGAGCTGGCCGTTGGAATCAGCTTCAAGGTGGAAACCCGGAGCGAGCTTGCCCCAGGAGCCTGCTTTTTGCCCAAGCGAGTCGGGAGGGTGATCTGGCATCGACATCGCCACCACAAGTCCATCGATGGCGAGGCAGGGGAAATGGACGACGCCGGGAATCCCGAGCGGAGTCAGGGCCTGCGGGCTAAAGTCGAGGAAGGTGATGGCCTTCTCCCCGCTCGTCGAGGTGAGCGCATCCCGGAGTGCGCTTCCGCCGATCCAAATGCCGGAAGACGGATTGATTGATGAATGGCGTTCGAGGGCCGAACCAAACCCAGCGCTGAACGCATTGAGCACCGGAAGCAGGTCATCGACCGACTGGTCGTTCTCAAGAGCACGAAACGGGGTGCGCCGCGCCAGGGCGTTGAGCTGTCCGATCTGATGGGCATTGATGGCAGCGGTGGTCGCTTCTTCTGGAAAGCGAGCCCT
>JAIYDT010000340.1 GCA_027487355.1 Verrucomicrobiaceae bacterium | reverse complement strand
GGGGCTCAATCTTGATTGCAGGCAGGAGGCCGATCGGTCTGGGCAAAACAACCCATGGCGGCGATCAGGGAAGGGCGGCAGGGTCAGGGCGATGTCCATCCTCCTGACGATCAACGGCGGTTCCTCAAGCATCCGCTTTGCGGCGTATCAGGCGGATGAGGGCTTGGAGCGGGTGTGGGCCGGGAAGATCGATCGAATCGGCTCTGCTGCCGCGGAGTTGAACGTTTCGGGTCCGGGAAAGGTGACCTCAGTGCCTTGCCCGGAAGCGGCGAAGGATCATCAGGGGGCGATCGAGTGTCTGCTGGAGTGGATCGAGGAGCATGGGCTTGCCAAGGAGATTTCGGCGATCGGGTATCGCGTGGTGCATGGGATGGAGCGTTCGGAACCGGAGCGGGTGACGCCGGGTTTGATGGAAACGCTGCGGCGGATTACGGCTTTTGATCCGGAGCATCTGCCTGTCGAACTGGCTCTGATCGAGGCCTTTCATCGGCGTTTTCCGAGGCTGCCCCAGGTTGCCTGCTTCGACACCGCCTTTCATCGGTCCATGCCGAGAGTGGCAAAGCTGGTGGCCATACCCCGGCGCTACGAGGCGGCGGGAGTGGAGCGCTATGGATTTCACGGATTGTCCTATGGCTACCTGATGGAGGAGCTTGCCCGGCTGGATCCACTGGCGGCGAAAGGTCGCGTGATCCTCGCGCATCTGGGAAACGGCTCGAGCCTGGCGGCCGTGAAGGAGGGGAGGAGTCTCGATACCAGCATGGGCTTCACGCCCGCATCCGGTCTCCCGATGGGCACCCGTAGTGGCGATCTGGATCCTGGCTTGGCCTGCTACCTGGCCCGCTCCGAAGCCATGAGTGCGGCGCGATTTCAACAGATGGTCAATCACGAGTCCGGCCTGCTCGGGGTGTCCGAAACCAGCTCTGACTTGCGGGATTTATTAACCAGGGAGAAGAACGATGTCCGTGCAGCGGAGGCGATTGCGCTCTTCTGCTATCAGACGAAGAAGTGGATCGGCTCCTTTGCGGCGGCACTGGGCGGGCTCGACACGCTCGTGTTCGCAGGCGGGATCGGCGAGAACTCCGCGGTGGTCCGATCCCGTATCTGTGAGGGACTGGAGTTCCTTGGCCTCGAGATCGAAGAGGGACGAAACTCGGGTTCGGCAGAGGTGATCTCATCCGACCGGAGTCGGGCCATCGTTCGCGTGATCCCCACCAATGAGGAGGTGATGATCGCCCGGTTCACCTGGCGCACATTGGTTCCGAGTGGCGGGGTTTAGAGGCATTCTGAACATCCATCCGGATGAAAGGGTTCGGCATTTTCTAACAGACTTTACAGAATTCCGCTGAATTTACGAAACGAGATGAATTCCGGTCCTGAAGGGTTTGGAAACCATTCTGTGAATTCCGGAAACTCCGTTGATTCTGTCAAAAGGGCTCAATCCCATCAACGAGTTCCATTCTTCAGATAGCCTCTCAATGGTTCGCCGCGATCTGTCGCGAGAGCTTCTCGAGCGCTTGATTCATCGCAGTGACACGGGTCGCCGCCGAAGATGGCAACTCGATCGGCACCTCGAAGCGGAAGAAGTGGCTGCTTGTCTCGTGCCCGGTGATGGGCTGCAGTTTCCACGTGCCCTGGAGGATCATGCGGCCCGCTGAATCCGGCTCGAACTGTGCAATGCGGATTTCCAGAAGGGAGGTGTATTCAAGGGCGGTGAAGTTCTCCACCGGCTGGATGTTCATCGAACCTGTTAGACGGCTGAGATTGCTGGCCATCACTCGGGACAGCGCGGCATTCAAGGGTTCCGCCCAGAGGTCGGTGTTGCTGATCATGAGCTGGCCTCCCGATCGGGTGACAAGCTGCTGGCGATCAAGATAGCTGGGAATGGAGGGCCGATTGATGGCGATGGCAGGGCTTGCGGAGCGTAGCGGCCGATCTGGCACCAGTGGATCGAGGACATGATGGACGGAGAAATCCTTCACCGGTGTCAAGCCACCACAGCCGGATGAAAGGATCAGCAGGACGGTCAGCAGGAGTCGTTGTTTCATGGCTTGGGGTCCTTTCCTCGTAGGAGGGTGTCGGGATTTCGCTTCAAGTCATTCGCCAGTTCCTTGATCGAGCGCGAGGAACGCTCGACCTCGTCCATCATGTTCTGCAGGCGAAGGACGCCGGGGGCCCGAGGGTTGGTCATCCTGGAAAGTTCGGCCGAGACCTCGTCGATCTTGGCGAGTCCGGCATCCGCCTTTTGCAGAAGCGCCTCCAGGTCCTTCAACATCGGGTCGATGCCCTGGTTCGCCTTCTTCGCGAGGGCATCCATGCTGGTCAATGTCTCGTCGAGATTGTCGATGGCCTTGGCGAGTTTTTGGTTGCTGGTGAGATTGCGAACGTCGGCGGTGATGCCGACAAGGTTCTCGTTGATCGCCTTGAAATTGAGTGCGGCGATCTGGGTTTTCGCGCTGGCGAGAACGTCCCGCAGGTCCTTCATCGCCCCCTCGAGGTCGAGCGCGTTGAATTTCTTCAGTCCATCCGCCACTCCGGCGATGAGTTCGTCCATTTCCGTGCCCATGGTGGGGACTGTTGGGTAGGGTGGCTTTGCATCTGGTAGATAGGTGAAACCCGGGGTGCCTGGAACGATGTCGAACTCGACGTAAAGCTGACCTGTTAGAAGACTCTGCTGTTTCATCTTGGCACGGAGACCGTCGGCGACCGCATGCTTGACCCCCGGTTCGGTGGCGAAGTCGATGCCGCCGCCGGAGGTGGTGCCAACGTCCCTGAGATCCTTCTCCGAGAGCTCCACGACCACCGGGATGATCTTGCGGTTTCCCTTCGGGTCGATGAGGACCTTGATGGACGTGACCCGGCCGATGCGGACCCCGCCGAACCTGACCTCCGAGCCGACGAGCAGGCCATTGGCGCTCTGGTCGAAATAGAGGATGATGTGACTGGTTTTGTCGAAGAACTTTCCGGCACCGAAGAGGACCAAGGCGCCGCCTGCCAACAGCAGTCCGACGAGGGTGAAGATCCCGATCAGGGTGGGGTTGGCTTTCTGGCTCATGGCGGTGATATGGGAAGTTCGCCGCGATTCAGGAACAGGCGGACGGCGGGGTTGTCGGAGTGATCGCGGAGATCGACGGGATTTCCGATGGCCCCCTGCGTGTGGGTGGCGGTGTCGAGAAACAGTGCCTTGGAGGCGATGTTGAAAATGCTGGCGAGTTCGTGGGTGACGATGACAATGGTGGAGCCCTGGCTGTCGCGCAGGCGGAGGATGAGATCGTCGAGGCGACGTGAACTGAGCGGGTCGAGACCGGCTCCCGGTTCGTCTAGAAAGAGGATGTCGGGATCGAGCGCCATGGCCCGGGCGATGCCGGCGCGCTTCTTCATGCCGCCGCTGATCTGGGCCGGGTAGTAGTCCTCGTATCCGGACAGTCCGACGAGTGAAAGCTTGTAGGAGACGAGGTCCCGCACGGTTTTTGCGGGGATCTTCCCGCTTTCCTCCAGGGGCATGGAGATATTCTCTCCCAAGGTCAGGGAGGACCATAGGGCACCGGATTGATACATCACGCCGAAGCCTTTGATGAAGGAGGCCCGCTCCGAAGTGTCGGCGGTGGTGAAGTTCCTCTCACCATAGAAAATGGAGCCCTTGGTCGGTTCCTGCAGGCCGATGAGGTGGCGCAGGAGCGTGCTCTTTCCACAACCGCTGCCGCCCATGATCACGAAGATGTCCTTGTCCTGAATCTCGAAATTGAGGTCGCGCATCACCACCAGAGACCCATAGGCCATGGTGAGATCCTTGACGGTGATTTTCGCGCTCATGGGTCAGACGTCCAGAAGGGTGAAAACGACCGCGAAGGCGGAGTCCAACACGATGACGGTGGTGATGGACGCGACAACCGCCCGGGTGGTGGCCTCGCCAACGGCAGCGGAGGAGTTCCCCGCGTTCATTCCCTGCATGCAGCCACTGATGGCGATGGCAGCTCCGAAGAAGACGCTCTTGATCACGCCGAGCGACGAGTTTGTTAGATCGACGGAAGTCAGGGTTTCCGTCCAGTAGAGCACGGGCGGAATGCCAACGAAGGCTCCGACCAGCATGCCGCCGAGGATGCCGACGATGTTGGCATAGATGGTCAGGATCGGCATCATCAGCACCAGCGCCAGGAAGCGGGGAAGCACAAGGAAATCAAAAGGGGAGAAGCCGAAGGTCCGAAGTGCATCGATTTCCTCGTTGACCTTCATGCTGCCGATCAGCGCCGCGAAAGCAGCGCCTGTCCGGCCACTCATGATGATGGCGGTCATCACCACGCCCATCTCACGAACCATGGCGATGCCGACCAGATCCGCGACGAACAGGTTGGCTCCGAAGTTGGTGAGCTGCACATTGCC
>JAIYDT010000070.1 GCA_027487355.1 Verrucomicrobiaceae bacterium | reverse complement strand
CAAAGCCGTAGGCGAACTGCTGATCACACTGGATCAAACGCCATGTCTCATCCCGGTCTCCAGCGCGCTGCAAGGCGAAGAATACTCATCTACAAAAAGATGAACAAAGACGAACTTTGACCATTGACAAAGACGCAGCCATAGCAACGTCAAAGAGCACGCACCCCTATCAGCGAGGGCGAGCGTCGATCACGGGGTTGATGTTGAAACTAAGGATGAGCATGTAAACAAGGCGGCTGATAGGGGTTGCTGTGTCTCGACTTGTTGGCCTTCTTTTTTGTTGTGTGAGTGTTGTGTGGTATGGCAGCGGGTTAAAAGTCGATATCATCGTCATTATGGACAGGCTGTTGGCCAAGCCCAGCAAGGAACAGGCCTTCCAAGAAGCGTGGGAAATAGTGCGCATGGTATCTTCGGTGGCACGGCTCGCAAAGAGCTAGCAACTGGAACAGAAACTCCTCTCCTACATGGTCATACGAAGTGTGGTGAACCTCAACGGCTGGAGACTTGCGACAACCTTCGCAAATGCCCTGAGCACGATGTAGAACCAAGCTCCTCTTCTCCCGCCATTGTGGCGTGTTCAAATACCGATTGTAGTCCCGCTCCCAAAGCTGTCGTGCGCGCTGTCGAGCCTCTTCCTTCTTCGCCTCATAGCGGCGGTGAAACTCAGCCCATGAGCGTCGATCAAGCTCTTGATCGAATAGAGGAATGTGAGATCCCTGATCCTGGACTTCGGCTTGCGGCACTCTGTGCCCTACTGCGCTGCCGCAGGAAAGGCATTGGTGGTAATATCTCGGCTTATTGTTCTTGTCCGGCTTGTTGCGCAGAGAGGTGGAACGATGAGGACACGCCTGAGGCGGGTTGCACTCTTGATACAACTTCTGAAAGTCAGGGCGATAATCCGGAAGTCTCATTTCTGGCAACGTAAAAGCGCGTGCACCACTACCAGCGAGGGCGCGCGTCGATTACGGGGTTAGGGTTGTAGTTGGGGAAAATCATCGAAACTGAACGGCTGGTAGTGGTTGTCACGGCGCGGCTTGTTGTGCTGTCTTTTTGGATGCCTGTCTTGGGCCATACTTAACCCCAAGACGCTCAATGCCGGAGCTTATCGGATAGTAGAGCGCATACAAAGCAATGCCAGAAGCTACCGCCCAATGCCACGAGATGAAGTTGGAAACTCCAATGCCAAGAAATATTCCTGAAATCAACCAGATGGTATTGATAAGTCCGAATACTCCCATGGTATTGCCGTAGCCACGAATGCAATCGCTCCACTGGATCCGCATTGCGACCAGTATCAGAAGAGGAGCAAGGGCTAGAATCACGGTCTTCATATCTTGCACAACGATGAGCGCATGCACCACTACCAGCGGCGGCGCACGTCGATCACGGGGTTAGTATTGTAGTTACGGGCAATCATTGAAACAGGGCGGCTGGTAGTGGTTGTCATGGCGCGACTTGTTCTGCTTCTGATTTGTTATGCGCTCAACTTCCGTTCGAGAATCTCTGCAATCGCTTCGTATCTATCGAGCAGCTTAGAGAGCCTTGCCTCATTCTCGAAGCTTTTGTCCATAATCTCATCAGCTCTCTTGTTCTGGCGCTCCATCTCATCTTGAAGCTCGTCTGTTCGCTTGTTCTGACGCTCCATGTCGACCTGAAGCTCGTCCGCACGCTTTGTCTGGCGATCATACTCTGAAACTTGCTGGGCTGGGGTCGAATATCCAGGGCGAAAACTCTGGCAATTCCAGCACGCGACATAGTCGTCAGGAACATCTTCACCGCATTTGCATCTCCAGTGATTCTCCATGGTATTTTATTTTGCAGAACGATGAGCACGTGCACCACTACCAGCGGGAGCGCGCGTCGATCACAGGGTTGGGGTTGTGGTCAGGTGGAATCATCGAAACTGAACGGCTGGTAGTGGTTGCACGATGCGGCTTGTTCTCCGATCTTTTACAGCGATATGACAGGTGGTGGAGTGTCAGCCTTAGTTGCCGGAATGGGCGGTAACTCTAACGATTCTGCGCCTACAAGTCGCTTCCCTGTCCAAGCCATCAAATACCGTACAACTTCTTCGTCGCTCAACTCAACTTGTAGCATGCCATCGTCCTTAAACCAATGATTGGGCCAAAAGATCAAATCATCGACATTCGACCCTGGAAATGTCGAATCAATAAGGCCGATATAATAAATCTGAGCGTCTTCTTCAGTGAGGGGATCTCGAATCCAGCTAATGTGATTGACCACGTCTTGATAGGTTAAATCTACCCACGCGGCAGGCTCCTTTGATGTATTGGATTGGTGATCCGACATATTGTTTTCAGGAGAACGTTTGATGTGCTCCTACGGGAGCGATTGAAAAGAAAATAGATGCAATTGAGATGCTTATGGCCCGTTAGGAGCCACGACTTGTTCGCGTTTCTCAGTCTTTCGGATGATGACTTGAGTCACATTGTCAAATGCCGCCAGTTCCTTGGCATCTGGGTAGTGCGATGAGAACGTGTGTGTCGCATAGAAATCAGCTTTTAGCATCTGGCCTCCAAAGGTGATGGTAAGGTATTCGTGATTTGCATCAGAAACCCCCATTCCTCCCTTTCCTATTTGAGCCTTCTGGAGATCCTGTTTTAGCGAATCTGCGGTAAATGTCCACATCTTAAACTTCTCCACCAGTCCAATCACCTCCAGAAACAAGCCTTTCGACTTGCCCGTGAGCTTCCTCACCGTCTTGCGATCCTTGTCAGAATAGGTGTGATACACGTAGGTATCGTCGGGGTAAATAAAGACGTCAGAATCCATGTTCCACTGCCCGTCCAGATACAGATGGATTTGAGACGGGCTAGGAGCTTTCCCCTGCCCCTTTGCGCTCTCATCCTCTGCTGATGCTAAAGCTAATGCCAAGAGCATGGAGACGAGCAAGAAATGGATTGGTTTCATTATCGCGAACGTCGAGTCCTCCTACGCCTGACCGGGGGCGATGGTGGAACACGGGGTTGAGGTTGTAGCGGACATGGCGGCTAGAACTGGCGACGGGTCAGGCGTTAGGAGTAACGGGTTGTTCGGTGAGATTGATTTACCCACCGATACGAGCACGAGACAAATCTTCCCGCATACTTGAACATCCAATGTAGTTGGTGGCAATTATGCAACATATCACAGCGAGAAAAATGGTCTTCGTCCGTATTCGTGCAGCAACGGTAGTGACGACTGCGGCGATCAATGCACCCAAGTAGGAAATAGGAATCATGAAAGCCGAGAATTGGCCATTAAAGCCCAGATCTTTGTAGAACCAAGCCACACCAAAAGGGATGGTGACAGTAAGCTCATGGAATCCTCCTATCGCGGAGATGGAGTAAACAACCGACGCGGTCAGTATCAGCCAAGGCGCAGCTGAAAGAGCTGCAAAAAGTAAAGCATTAGAAGAATGCGTTGTAACGGGCGAATTCATTTCTTACCGAACGACAAGGATCTGGCGCGGCGGGCGTCGGACTCCGAATAAACCAAACAGGCAACTTCCCGCCGTTGCCAGCATCCACTTGTTAGCCCTCTTTGAATTATGAACACGTTCACTATATCACAAAAACACCTACTAAAACTCGCGCACCAAGGCCGAGACTCAGACGGCTGGTCGCCCGTAAGCTCGATCGTTATGCCGCTGCTCGCGGATCTTCCTTCCGAGCTGGTCACGGTCGAAAAGTTCGAAGACGGATCGGGACGCGCAAAACTCACGGACGATGGACGCGCCGTCATCTTGTGGGGCTAACGGAAAGCACGTGCACCACTACCAGCGGCGGCGCACGTTCATCACGGGGTTGAGGTTGTAGTTACGGAAATTCATCTAAACAGGGCGGCTGGTAGTGGTTGCACGATGCGGCTTGATCTGCATCTGATTTGGACGGCATTGCCCGACTGCCTACCGAACGAAGCTCAGGCCAATAAAGACGAGCAGACCACCGATAAGAACGGCCCACCACGATCCTTGGCCTTCCGTCCTCTTCAGGAGCCAGAAGAAGAGGAAGCTCAAACCAAAATTGATCGCTGCTCCGATGGCTACAGCCAGGAAGGGATGTTCGAGCAGAATTCCTAGTATGAAAGCGGCCACCGTAAAAATTCCGGCTGGCACGACTGGCTTCTCAATCGCGAGGTTCAGTTTGACAAGGGCAGCGAGTATGAGTGCGGATAGCATAGTATTTCTTGCAGATCGTAGAGCGCACGCACCGCTAGTAGCTGGGGCGGAAGTCGCTCACGGGTTTGGGGTTGTAGTTACGGGAAATCATCTCAACAGAACGGCTACTAGCGGTTGCGTGGCGCGGCTTGTTCT
>JAIYDT010000341.1 GCA_027487355.1 Verrucomicrobiaceae bacterium | reverse complement strand
TTCCCGACCGAGATGGCCTTCACCAGCGAAATGATCGACGTGCTGGCCGACGAGGGCTACCAGTGGAGCATCGTGGCCAGCCATCATCTGAGCCGCACCTGTCCGACCTATCTCGATCGTGCCAACCCGACCGGCAGTTTCCAGATCAAGTCGAGCCCACCGAACAAGGCCGACCTGTTAGGGCCCTCACCGACCACCGGCTGGTGGTTCAACGAGCCGAATCCAGGGCAGGCGGCGTGGAATGTTTCGCCGCACGCCTATCAACTGCATCGCGTGAAGCATGTGGACCCTTCGACCGGAGTTGAGAAGTCGATCATCGCAGTGCCTTCGGATGATGTGATCAGCTACGTCGCCGGATACAGCGGTGCGCAGGTCGGCATGATCAACACCAACATCGCGCCCTTCGCCACCGACCCGAATCGGCCGGTCATGGTGCTGCCCGCCACGGACGGCGACAATGCCTGGGGCGGCGGCAGCAGTTCCTACTTTGAATCAACTCCCGCGTTCTTCGGGGCCTGCCAGAGCGCGGGCTACGCGGTCACCACCGTGCAGGACCTGGTGAACTCCAGGCCACCGCCCGCAGGCCAGTATGCCCACGTCGAGGATGGCGCGTGGATCTTTCCGGAGTCCGACTATGGCTCGCCCTACTTCCTGAAATGGATCGAACCACCGGTCGGATCGGCCACCAGCACCACCAAGGTTCCCGGCACGATGATCGACCTCGAGAGCCCGGGATTCGCGCTCAAGTTCTGGTCGTGGGCTCCGGTCATCACCGGCGCGAACTGGTGCGAGACCGCCGAGCAGATGCTGTTGGACGAGGGTGGCAGCGTGCAGCCGTGGAAGATCCAGGCTCCCTATGACTGGGACGGCACGTGGACGAATCCGAACGATGTCGAACTCGCATGGCACCTCTATCTCGGTGGGCTGGATTCCGGTTTCAACTACTATGGCGGCCTCGGCAACGACGATGAGGTGAAGCCCTCGCTGGCCACGCGACGCGCGATTGAAAAGCTCTCGCCCTTCGTCAATGCAAGGCTCGCCAACGATCGCACGCCGCCCAGCGTTCTGCGTCCTCAGCGTTTCCCATGGAACCCCGGCGGTTACACCTTCGGCTGGTTCAACAGCATCCCCGGCGGCAATACGAACTACCTGAAGAAGATGGGTAGCGATTTCCATATTTGGACCCATGCCTATGATGTCTCGGGCATTCAATCGACCGTGCTCAAGGTCCGCCTCGACAACGACGGCAGCAATCCGATGTCCGACAACCAGAACGAGACCTATGCCGGTGGGGCGGGTGTCGGCTCGTGGGTCACGATTCCCATGACCAAGCGGATCCTTCCGAAGACCCGCGCCGAACTGAACGCTGCCGCCAACAATGGCCAGATCGACTACTTCATCACCTCTCCCGAGTTGGCCGACTACTACTTCGCCAAGATCACCAACACGAACCTCGCGGGCTTCCGGGGCAAGTTGTTGGATTACTACATCGAGTCCACCGACACGCGCGGCAACACCAGCAAGTCGGAGATCCAGCATGTCTTCGTCGAGGACGACGGCGGTGGCGGCAGCGTGGCCGCCCCGGCTGCTCCCACCCAGCTCGTGGCCACGGTTACGGGAACGACCACCCTTTCCCTGACGTGGACCGCGTCTGCCGGTGCGACGGGCTATCAGGTCTATCGAAACGGAGCGCTGATCGGCAGCCCGGCCAGCGCGGCCTGGCTCGACACCGGCTTGTCGGCGGGCACGACTTATTCCTACAGCGTCGCCGCCACCAGCTCCGGCGGCAGCTCGACCCAGACCGCCGCCGTGCAGGCCACCACCCAGTCATCCGGAGGAAACGTCGGCACGCCCTTCGTCATGGACGGCGTGGCGGACTCCGGCGGCTACCTGATTTCCAATCCCGGCATGACGATCCATGCCGCCGTCCGTGGATCGAAGCTCTACGTCGCCACCTGGGCACCGGGCCAGTTCGGCAACGACCATTTCATCCTCATCGGCAGCAGTGCGCTGACATCCGCCACCACGGCAGCCCCATGGGGCAAGGCCGGCAGCACTTCGCTTCCCGCGAGCAGTCCCTTCCTCGCGGCGGAAAGTTCCAACAGCTATCTGGGTTGGTTCAACACCAGCGGAGCCGCCACCAACCAGGCCCGTGGCGCGGCGGGCCAGCAGATGGAAGGCACGATCGATCTCGCGGCCTTCGGTTCCGCTCCCGCCTCGCTCTATCTAACAGCCCTGGCGTATCAGACGGCCGACGCGGGCTTGCTGGGCTCGCAGGCCCCAGCCGGAAATGCGGATGGCAATGTCGATCCCGCCGAGCTGCTGAGGATTCCACTGGAGGCCCTGCGCGATGAGGATGCGGACGGCACCTATGACATTCTTGAGCCGAATCGTGGATTCGCCATCAGCCAGAGCGGCCGCAGTGGCAACAGCTTCTCGCTGACCTGGACCTCCTTCCCTGGCCGCAGCTACAAGGTGCAGACCAGCACGACCCTTGCCTCCGGCTCCTGGACGGATGTGGCGGGCTCGACCACGGTTGGCACTGCGAATGCGCTCACTTCGAGCCACGTGGTGACGCTCGATCCGGCGGACACGCAGCGCTTTTTCCGCGTGATGCTGGTGCCTTGAGATCGGCGAGGGAGAACCTCGAAGTCTCGGGGATCCGTTCAATGCCGGAGCAAGCCGTTCACCCCATCAAACACGCTGAGAAACCTTGCGATGACTTCGCCCTGAAAGGCGGGAGGGAAAAGCAGTCCCAGCGGCACTGCCACGGCGAGCAGCGCAGGGATTTTTCCAAACGGTCGTCCGATCCTTTTCTCCAAGAGGGTGAGCCCTCCGTGGAGTGAGAAATACAAGGTCGGAAGTCCATAGCCGGAACGAACCGAAAGGGTGATCGCCAGCTCATGCAGGAGCCCTGAAACGAGGAAGATCGCGATCAGTCCGGCGCTCGCTCCAAACCGCGCTTCCAGGGGTCGGCCCACCAGCCGCTGCATCATCTGCGAGTAGCCGACATTCCAGCGCCTGCTCCAGAAATCACCCAGGCCCCGGGCCTCCAGCAGATTGGGAAACAGCGTCCGGACGGGAAACCCGGCGGCACGCAAAGCCCCCTTCAAGACCCTGAGGGCTCCGAAGTGGAAGCCGAGGCTCATCGGCAAGAACATGACGAGGATCTGCCGCCACTCCATCGACCAGACCAGCCACGCACAGAAGGTCCCGATACCCATCAGCAGCCATCCGATCCGGACATCGTGCTTCCAGCTCAGCCCTTTTCGCCGGTTCAGGAAACTTCCCGGGTCCATGCCGAACCAGAGGAAGGCGAACACCGCGTATCGCGGCCACGTCAGCCTCTGCCCGCTTGCCCACTCCGCATACACCAGACCTTTCATTCCGCCCAGCATCACGCAGCAGATTCCCACCATCCTGACCACCGCAGCAGAATCTGTTAGAGCGCGGTCCGCTCCAGCCACCATCGCCATCAGCAGGAGCCATCCTGCGAGCCGCTTCAACCACAGCACCTTCACCCTCGCCAGAACCGGCCCGGACACGACCCCGATGACCACCAGACATGGAATGACCCAGATCATCTTGGACCTCCCGGCGGCAACCACCCCGTGTTCCATGCCAACAGCCCCGCATACAGGACCACCAGGCCAATGAAGAGCAGGGTGAGCAGATGCTTCGCCACACGGTTGGCCGCGCTGCCTTCGATCTCGCTCAGGTCGAAGCCGAAGAACTGCAACCACAGTCGCACGCTCCACCACAGCAGCATGAACGTGCACATCGCGATGGCTGAGCCGCTGCCTCCCATCAACCAATCTCCAAACCCCAAAGCCAACACCGCAAAGAACACGTGACTGCTCCAGACATAGATCGAATAGGTCCACCACAACTCACGCATCAGCGGCGTCAGTCCCGCGAGCTTCTCGCGCCAACCCAGCGCCTTGGGAATCCAGAAGCTGGCGATGCTCAATGCGACCAGCGAGCCACCCCCGATCAGAAGTCCGGTTTGTAGAAGGTCTTTCATGGAAACAAGGCCGTGAGGGTGAACATCGCGCTGAGGGTGGCGAAGACCGAGATGAAGAGAATGTCCCAACCCCGATTCTCACGTCGGGTTTGCCGATCGTAATAGGCCAGTTGGACCCACACCCGGCTTCCCCAGAAAAGCCCGAAGAACCCGCAAAGCACCCTGCCCATCCTGCCATCCATCAACAACTGCGGCCACCCGAGGCACAGCAGCGCCAGCGCGGCCATGATCGAGAGGATGTAGGCGCAGTGGACATGGAAGATCTGCCGCACCATCGGCTCGGCACCCGCCAGGTTCTCCTCGTAGCGCCATCGCTTCGCCGCGAAGAAATTCGCCACCACCAGGCAAACGAGCATCACCCCGGCTCCCCGTAAACCGATTTCCAAACTCAGCGCATTCATCTCTTCATGGGTCTGGAATCCTCACTTCATCAAACAGAAGCCACCTTCGCAGGGCGGAGTCTCCATCCGATGGAGTTCTTGCCTCACCCGCTTGTCCTTGCTGCGGAAGAACACCTTGCTGAGCGCATGACGGTTCGCCGCCAGAACCCGGCAGGCCTGAATCGCGATCGGCAACAGTCCCGGTCCACCCAGCCTCCGAGCCGCAGCCTGATGATTGGCACAACTGTAGAGACACCAGACCCAGGCCTCCGCCCCACGGAAGATCTGGTTCTCACTCGTCCTGACGATCATTTCCCGCGCCGGGTCCAGGGTTCCCAATCCCGGAAACACCTGCTCCGCATGAGCCGCCTGATAGGGGATGAACTCGATCCTGAACGCACGCGGCTGACGATTGATCCACTCGTGAAAGCTGCAGCACATCCCGCAGCGGCCGTCGTAGAACACCTCGATCCCTTCAATCTTCGTTGGCAGTTTCATGGCAAATCGCTTTCTGTGGTTTCAGTATTACCTGAAAGTTCGGGAATTGGAAGATCAATTTCCCGGAATTTTGAATGCCCCTGATTGGCCGGGAGCTCTAGGCACGCTCCCTGGGTTATTCTGGTCTGCTGGCAAGCTTGGCCATTGCCTCCGCGTAGCTGCCTGACTTTAGTTCCTTTGTCCTACCGTCAGTCCGATCATGAATCCCTCCCGTTTGCGCTCCCTTTCCGCCTTCCTGGTTTCGGCCATCGTCCTGCATGCGGAGGAAATCACCTGCTCCCACTGCCAGCTCAAGCCACCCCAGGCAGGTCCAGGGTCCGGCGTTCGACGCTACGCTCCCGATTGCAGCGCCGACCTGCTGCACCTCGCATTGGATGTGACGCCGGATTTCAAAAGCCGATCCGTCTCCGGAAAGGCCACCCTGACCTTCAAGCCCCGTGGCTCCCCTCTTGAGGAACTCAGCCTCGATGGCATGGATTTCGAGGTCACCTCGGTGGAATCGACCGCGAAGCTCAAGGGTCATCAGGCCACGCATGACAAGGTCATCCTGACCTTCGAAAAGCCTCTCGCAGTGGATGCTGAGCAAACCGTGACCATCACCTATCGCGCCACCCCGAAGGATGGATTCTATTTCCGCACGCCGGAGCAGGGCTACCGCAAGGATGAGGTCCATCTCTTCACCCAGGGCGAAACGATTCTCGCCCGCCACTGGTTTCCGGTGCTCGACTCGCCGAATGGCAAGCTCACCACCGAGGTCACCTGCCGCCTGCCCGATGGCATGAAGGCCTGGTCGAACGGCAGCCTGCTCTCCCAGGAAAAGGACGCCGCCACCGGCCTCACCGCCTGGCATTGGAAGCAGGAAAAACCGCACTCCGCCTATCTCGTCACGCTGGTCGCCGGTCAGTTCTCCGTGATCGAGGACCGCTACAAGGACCTGCCGATCGGCTTTCTCGTGCCCCAGGGCGACGCCGCGATGGCCCAGCGCTCGCTCGATGGCACCAAGGAGATGCTCGCCTTTTTCGAGAAGGAACTCGATTTCCCTTTTCCCTGGGAGAAATACCATCAGGTCGTCGTGCGCGATTTCCAATGGGGCGGCATGGAGAACACCTCGCTCAGCACCTTGTCGGACCGCATCCTCCACACCGCCGAGTACGAGACCCTTCGTAGTTCGACCAGCATCGTCGCCCATGAGCTGGCGCACCAGTGGTTCGGCGATGTGGTGACCTGCAAGGACTGGTCCACGCTTTGGCTGAACGAGGGCTTCGCCACCTATTACGACGCCCTGTTTCATGAGCACCTGAACGGCCGCGAGCAGTTCCTCTACGATCGCTGGCGGGTGGCGGAACGGCTCACCGAGGAGCAGAACCCGAGGCCGATCGTGTTCAGGAAAATCAATGCCGACGGCTACGACCAGTTCGGCGCGCTGAGCTACCAGAAGGGCTCATGGGTCCTGCACATGCTTCGCAGCGAACTTGGGCCTGACCTCTACCGCAAGGTCGTGCAGACCTACCTGAAGCGCTACCAGTTCAAGAATGTCGTCACCGAAAACTTCATCGCCGTGCTCGAGGAGGTGACCGGTCGCTCGTGGGATCGTTTCGCCGATCAGTGGCTCTATCACGGCGGACACCCGGAGCTGAAGGCCGTGTATGCCTGGGATGAGAAGTCGGGCATGGCGCGCATCAACCTCAAGCAGGTCCAGAAGGTCAGCGACGAGGTGCTGCAGTTCCAACTGCCGGTGAAGGTGCGCTTCAAGGGCGCGTTCGGCACGGTTGAAAAGGTCCTCACCCTGGAGGAGGCCGAGCAGGATTTCTTCGTGGCCCTGCCCTCGGCCCCGAAGATCATCCGCATCGATCCAGACGTTGAACTGCTGGCGTCCATTGAGTTCGTCCCAACGCGCGACAAGTTGATCGCGCAGCTTGAGGATGCCACCGACTCGATGGGCCGCCTGCTGGCCATCAGGCAGCTCGGCGCGGATCCCGGAGCCGATGGGGTGGAGCGGATCTCGAAGGTCCTCAACAACGACCCGCAGTGGTTCGTCCGCGCCGAAGCCGCCAAGGCTCTGGAACAGATCGGCACTGAACCTGCCTTCGCCGCGCTGCGCCAGAGTCTCGTTCAAAAGGAGGCACGGGCCCGCAAGGCCGTCTTCGAATCCATCGGCGGAGACCTGGGTGACGTCGCGCTCGACACACTCCTGAAGCAGCTTGAAACCGAAAAGAACCCGGAAATCCGCCACAGCATCGTGGAGGCCCTTTCCGCCCATCCTGAAAAGTCCGCCAAGGCGAAGCTGATCGAAATGCTCGATTCGAAATCGCTGCGCAACCATCTCTTCGACGCTGCCGTGAATGCCATGCGCCTCTCCGACGACGCCAGTTATGCCGGCCCCTTGTTCGAGGCGACCCGCAAGCGTCAGGATGAACTCGAAAGCCGCAGTGTCGGCAAGGCCCTGGCGGCGACGGCCTATCTTTCGCGCAACCAGACCGACAAGAACGAGCTGTTCGACCATCTCGTCAAACAACTCGAGAACCTGCGGACGCCCATCGCCGACGGAGCCGCAACCGGCCTCGGTGACCTGGCCGACCTGCGCGCCAGGGCCATCCTCACCCCGCTGGCGAATCGCGACAACGAAGCCGCCAGGAATGCCCTCAAGACCCTGGCCGAGGGCGTGAAACCAGCCGCTGCGCTGGT
>JAIYDT010000502.1 GCA_027487355.1 Verrucomicrobiaceae bacterium | reverse complement strand
TCCGCCCGCTGTTTCAGGAAGCCGGGATACATGCCGGTGAGGACGAGAAACTGGTTTCCTGCCGCGAGCTGGAGATGAAAGCGCATCCGACCCTGGGCGGTTTCCAGGATCGAGAGGAAATCGGCCGCGTGCGTGATGCCGCGTGCGGCGTCGAGAAAGGCATCTCCCGGCTCGGCTCCGACCCGACCCGCCAGCACCCCAGCCACGTAGTCGGCTAAATCGGCGTCCTCCAGACCCGCCTGAAGGAAGGCATGGCGGACGACGACGTAGAAATAGAACGCGGCGGAAATCTGAAGGGCCGAGGGCGAATCCAGCACTGCCCGCAGCACCTCCTTCAGGTCGAGGATTTCCCGCAGGGCTTCCGGATCGTCCCAAAGTCGGGCGAGGTGTCGCCGCTGGTCACCCGGCGCGAGCACCTCGGTCAAAAGGGCAAAATCCGCTTGGCAGAACCGATCCCGGCTCGAAGGCATCCATGATCCCCTCATATCCGTCCGAAATAGCAAACGCCGGGCCGAAAGGACGAGAAAATGGTAAGGATTTCCGAAATAGATCCCCGATATCCCGCATGGTTTCAGCAAAAATGACGGAATCCACGTAGGCCCTTTTTCCTTGCCCGATGATTCTGTGACACTTACACCAACCGGGCCCGTGAAGGGCAACTAACGATGAACATGACCCGGAAATTCAAGTCCGTGGCCCTGGCAATCGCTGGAGTCATTACGATCCCAAGCTGCGCCTCGACCAGCGCAGCCACCTCAGCCTCCACGGAATCGTGGAGGATCTCGGGGGTGCAACATGGGAAAGCATCCTGGTACTCGGTCCGTACCAATGGAGGCAGCCGCACCGCCAGTGGGGCCCGCCTCAACAACAACGCCGCGACCGCTGCTCACAAGACCCTTCCGATGGGCAGCAAGGTCCGAGTGGTCAACATGGCCAACGGCAAATCGGAAGTCGTCACCATCACCGACCGCGGTCCCTTCATCAAGGGGCGCGTCATTGATGTGACCATCGGAGTCGCCGAACGCCTTGGCTTTGCCTCGCGCGGCGTCGCCCCGGTCAAGCTGGAGGTCCTCGGGAAAAGCGAATCCTGAGCCTTCAAGTCGTCCCGGACTGTCACCCGGGATGCCTTTCAACCCAGAAACCCTCGCCCCGTTGCCCTCACCGGTCACGGGGCGCTTTCGTTTCAAACAAAGCCTGCTGCTGCGGTCTCGTGAGGCGCGACAGGCC
Organism: Verrucomicrobiaceae bacterium; assembly: GCA_027487355.1. GTDB lineage: Bacteria > Verrucomicrobiota > Verrucomicrobiia > Verrucomicrobiales > Akkermansiaceae > Luteolibacter. The sequence goes on along the minus strand of JAIYDT010000502.1, from coordinate 6,423 downwards.
TTCAACTGAACTTCAGAAAAAACATCACCGCCGCCCATTTCCGGGGACGCCCTTCGCGCAGCTGAGGGTGGAGTGGGAGGCGTTCTCGATCGTCTAGCTTCCGGCGGTGAGCGGCGAAGCGATGAAGGAGAGGAGGAGGAAAGGTTTCGCGACGTTTGGGATACCTGGGGGAAGATCGGCAAAGGCGCTTAGGCAGCAAACTTGATTGGCCGCTACCCTTTCACGGCTTTTCGCCTTTGAATCCCAAGGAAAGCAGTCGTCATGGCCTGCCGCTCCTTGCCGGAGTGCTCCCAGCTCCAACCTCCAACGCCATCACTGCCTCCAAATTCAACTCGACGCTGGAAACCTACCGCTCATTCGAGTTGAAGGTCAGTGGGCTGATGCAGGGAATCTGCGCCCCGTATTGCGGGGTTTGCAAGACGCCCTGCTGTCGCGTGGGAATCTGCCGGGAAGCCTTCGATAGCCCATTTCTTCTGGCCGTGCACGGGGCCGGACAGACCTTCGATCCGAAGTCCGGTTACCTTGGCAGCACCGGCTGCAAGCTCACCACCGGACGCCCTCCTCTTTGCCACGCCTTTGTCTGCGGGCTCATCGTCAGAAACCAGCCGAGCGACGAGCATCGCTACGCCCTCGACTGCCTCGGCGATCTGGTGGGCTTCATCCAAACCAAGGTCTGGCAGAAGCGCCAGCTCGTCGAAGCCATGACCGGGGCGGATCTGCTGAATGCCGACAAGGCGATCTTCGACGCCCGCCTCGCCCTGGCCGAATCCGCCTTCGCGGTCCTCGATTCCTTTTTCACCCATCACCGCGCCCTCGGCTTCCACGAGCTGGAAATCCTCAGTCACATTCGAAAACACGAGCTCGCGGGCTCCTGAATGTGTCTCGGCTTTCGCTGCCGGGCCGTTTGTTTGACGAACTGATTCTCTTCCAGAAGGGGCGGTATCTCTAGGCTCCACGCCTGTCTGAATCGCGTCGAAGCGCCTGGGCAATCAGTTCATCGGAAATGAACATGTTGGTCGCCCGCAGACGCTCCACTGCAACGGAAAGCTGGATCAATCCTTTGGTCGATGCGGCTTCAAGGAGACCCAGTGTACCGAGGGTGCGGACCGACTGATCGGTGGCGGCCCGTCTTGCTCTTCGGTCGTCCATGAGCAGCAGGGCATTCAACTCCTTTGCCAGGGAAATCGCTTCGCAATCCGCATAGGAAAGCTCCGGCTTTACAGTCATCATGGAACCCGCCGCCCTGACCTCCACCCACGCTGGCAGGTTTTTCGCCCATTCCCTCACGTTCAACGGAGCATTCTCTGATTTCAGCTCCCGCAATACTGAATCGGGAAGTACAACGGTTTCAACCAACTCAAAGAGCAGATCCACACAGCCGATCTGGATCAGATAATTAAGAGGCCCGGTGTCGGCCACGATCAGGATCATGATCCAAGCAGGAGATTGATCGAGGCCTGCTCATTTTCTCCATCCTCCGCCTCGGTATTCACCGGGAGTCCGAAACGCGCACGGAAGGCGTCCGCCGCCCAGTAGTCATCTCCCACACCGGCCAGACGCCCCATCGTCCGCAGGGAAATCTTCCCCTCACGATACAGTTCCAAGGCGATGCTCTCGCAGGCGCGCTGCTCGCGCTCCTCTCGTCCGCTACCGAGGACGCTGGCCACTTCTTCGGGGAGGGTAATGGTGATGCCCATGACTCAACGTAGGCGGAAACAAGGCGTCTGGCAAGGTTGCTGGGCCTACTTCACCCGGTAATGCCCGGTGAGCGGGTAAGTGAAGAGGCACTCTTCCTCCTGGGCTCCGCGACCGATGTTGTGAAGGACCAGCGGCGTTTGATCGGCGGCCTTCTTGTCGCTGACGATCATGACGTGCGGGAGGTTCGGCGGAACGGTGCAGGTGACGATGTCGCCGGGCAGGTAGTCGGCGGCGGTTTTCGTGACGGCGAGCGACCAGCCCTTGCGCTTGAAGAAGGTCTGAAGGTTCGGCACGCGACGGTGGTCGATGTTCTTGTCCGGCTTCGAGAGGCCCCATTGTTTCGGGTAGGCGGAGAAATTTCCGCGCATGTCCTCGTTGACCAGCTTCTGGAGATCCTGGGAAAGCCCGCCACGAAAGGCGCGGATGACGACGTCGGTGCAGACGCCGCGTTCGATCGGGACGTCCCCATTCGGAAAGGCGAGGCTCACGTAGGCCGGGTCATACATCGTCGTGACGCCGACCTGTTTCCGTGCGGCTTCGACGAGTTTTAGCGGCGAAGTTTCCGCCCGAAGCGGAAGCAGGAGGCAGCCGAGGAGCAGAAGAGGACGGATCATGGCGGTCATCAATTGGAGCGCGGCTTGAAGCTGGAAATGTCCCTCAACTTTTCCCAAAGCGCCTGCTCTTCGTCGCTGATGGAATCGGGCAGGACGAGATTGAGTGTCACGTAGAAATCCCCGCGTGTATCCTTCCCATTCGGCAGGCCACGGCCCCGGACGCGGAGCTGCTGGCCATTCTCGGCACCGGCGGGGATCTTGAGTTTGATCGGGCCATCGAGTGAAGGCACCGAAACCTGGCCACCGAGCACCCCCTCCCATGGCGCGATGTCCAGCTCGTGAATGAGGTCGGCGCCATCGGTGGTGAACTCCGGATGCGCGGCGTGGCGGACGTTGAGGAAGAGGTCGCCTGAAGCGCCACCGCCGAGTCCGGCCTGGCCCTGGCCGGCGACACGGATGCGGGTGCCATCGGTGACTCCGGCGGGGATCTTGACCTTGAAGGTTTGCTTCTCGGTCGCCCCGGTTTGCGGGTTGGTCGATTGCAGGGTGATGGGGCGGATGGTGCCGTTCATCGCCTCCTCCAGAGTGACGAGCAGATCGCCTTCCACGTCTCCACCGCGACGCGAGCGGGCGGCGGGTCCTCGACCCGGAAAGCCCTGACGACTGCCGCCGCTGAAGAACTGCTCGAAGAAATCGCTGAAGCCAGTGCCGCCGAACTGGAAGTCGGGCCCGCCGCCATGTCCGCCGCGCGGGTAGGCTCCGGCGTTTTGCCAATCGGCTCCGAGCTGGTCGTATTTTTTCCGCTTCTCGGGGTCGCTCAGCACCTCGTGGGCCTCGTTGATCTCCTTGAACTTCTCCTCCGCCGCCTTCTTGTCGGTGGCGACGTCCGGGTGGTGCTTCCGCGCGAGTTTGCGGAAGGCCTTCTTGATGTCGGCCTCGCTGGCATCGCGGGCGACGCCGAGGGTGGTGTAGTAGTCTTTGAACTCAACGGACATGGTGAAATGGGAGAAGGCGGTTCAGGCCGGAAATGCGACGAACATGCGCGATCCTCCCCTCCGCTGCAACCGGTGATCTCGGGCGTGTGGAGATCTGAGTGGCCGGCTGGAAACTGCCGAGGTGCTTCGCGTCCCTTGCTCAAGGCAGCGTCCGCCGTCTGATCCGCCCCGGCTCAAGGCCTGGCGGTCACATTGATCGGAGTCGATTGGATCTCGGTGATGATCTTGCGAAGGTGGAGATCGAGGAACTGTTTGACGCGTTCATCGAGCACCGGGCTCTGGAAGCCATGGCCGCCGTTGGTCATTTCCTGGAGCAATGACGGGACGCCTGCCTTTTGAAGAGCGGCGTGGAGTTCCTCGGCCTGGGCGAAAGGAACCAGCGGGTCCTTGGTGCCATGGGCGGTGAAAAAGGGTGCGTCGCCCTTCGAGATGTGGGTCACGGGCGAGGCTTCCTTGGCGACGGCCTTGCGCTCCTGCACTGGTCCGCCGAGCAGCTTGGCTTCCGGGTAGTCGCTACCTTTCGTGCGGTCGATGGTGCTCGGCTGTCTCACAAATGTGAGGAAGTCCTCGGGCCCGCAATAGTTCACCACGCAGGTGACCTTGCTGTCCTGATCGAGGTGCTTGCCGAGCGTGCCTTCGAGTTCCTTCACGTCACCGCTGGTGCCAAGCATCGAAACGAGATGGCCCCCGGCGGAGATGCCCCAGACGGCAATCTTTGCCGGATCGAGTCCCCGTTCCTTGGCATGCGCCTTGATCCAGCGAATGGCAGCCTTGCAATCGTGGATCTGCGCCGGCCACTGGGCCTCGTTGGTGAGCCGGTAGCCGATCGAGATACCCGCGTAGTCACCACTTTTCACGAAACGCAGCAGGTTTCCCAGGCCGGAGCTTTTGTCGCCTGCCTCCCAGCCACCGCCGTGGATGAAGACGATGATCTGCAGGGGAGCCTCCGACTTGCGGGCCTTCGGCAGATAGACGTCGAGCCGTTGGCGCGGGTTTTCGGTCTCCGCATAGGGCAGGTCGCGCAGGACCTCGATGCCCAAGAGGTCCGCCGGATTGGCCTTGTTTCCCGCAGCTCCCCTTGCACCGCCGATCACGGCGAGGTGCTCTTCCGGGGAAATGCCACCGTCGTGGTTGGTATCGGCTCGGTCGAAGTTTGGCCGCAAGGCCTCCGGAAGCTCCTCGCGGCTGATCTTTCCGTCGTGATTCTGATCAATCTGCTGGAATTGCCGGGCGGCACCCGTTGGGGCCTGCTGCGCCTGGCTGACCAGGGAAATTGCCAGACCGAGAGAGACGAGGAGGAGCGGATTCATGTGTGACCATGAAAGCGCAATCCGGATCTGAAGTTCCAGCCCAAATCAGAACCTCGCGTCCTTTGGATTTCCTCCGGAAAGGATGTAGGCGAAGAGGTCGAGCAGCTCGTCCTTGTTCAGGGCGTTGATCATGCCGGGCGGCATCATCGAGACATTGAACGGCTGGCGGCCCTTGAGGTTGGTTTCATCGACGGTGGTCAGCGCATCGGGAGCGAGGGCGCTGGTCATCACGAAGAGCTTGCCGTTTTCCTGAACGACCACGCGGCCGACGACCACGCCACCATCTTTGAGGGTCAGCTGCTCGGTCGGATACTGGTCGCTGATGACCTTGGAGGGCTCGATGATGTTCTCCGCGAGGTCGCGGATGGTGTAACGGCTGCCAGCCCCGGTGATGTCCGGGCCGCTATTGCCACCTTCGCCGCCGAAGTGGTGGCAGTTGATGCAGAGCTGGGAGGCGAACATCGCCTTGCCCTGCTCGAAGTTGCGGCCCTTGAGGCCATCCTTCGCCAGCGCGACGACTTCATCGACGGTGTAGTCCTTTCCGGGGCCTTTCGGCTGGACGACATTGGCGGGTGGAGTCGGCGCGGGTTGCTTCGAGAGTTGGTCGAGCGCGCCGCGTTCGGTGGCGTCGGGAGTGGTGTTGGCGAGGGCCTCGTTGCGGATATTGTTGAGGAAGCCCTTGAAGCTGTTGCCGCCGCGCCATTTCGAAGTGCGTGGGAACCAGCTGAAAAAGGTTTTCCGAAGCTCGGGAGTCCAGCCGACCTTGGCCTCGCGCAGGGCGTAGGCATAGGCGATGGCCTGACGGTTCGGATGGCTGTCGTGCATGCCGGCGACCGCGTTCGAGTAGTTGTCGTTGCGGGAAAGCACGGCATCGCTGGCGATGGTGATGTCGGTGTCCTTGGCAGTGTCCATCATCGGCACGGTCTTGGCGACGATGCTCTTCGAATCAAGGAACACGAGCAGGGAAACGAGCTCACGGTTTGCGAGGGGATCGGCGTTCGGGAAAAGCGGATCAAGACGCTCGGCGATCTTCTCGGCGATCTCAGGCGCGGGCTTGCCCATGCGGGTGAAGACGAGCTGCCAGGCGCGGAGGTAGGGCAGATGGAGGTCGACGGGGAGCTTGGCGAAGTCGAGCCTTCCAAGAGCCACGAAGAGCTTCGGTTGAAGTGACTTGTCGCCAATACGGGCGAGGGCGATGAGGGCCTCGATCGCGGCCTGGGGATCGGTCTCGGCAAGCGCTTTCTCAGCCCAGGCGGCGGCTGGCTGGCGTTCGATCGCCTCACGGGCGGCGAAGCGGACGAAGCGGTCCTTGTGGGAAAGGGAGGGCCAGGCCTTGGCGACTGCCTCAGGTCCGGTGCCTTCGAGGTGCAGGGTCTCCAGTTTCTGACGGAGGAGGGTTTCCTGCGTCGGGGCGACCTTTGGGGCGGGTGCGGTGCTTTCCTTGCCGGTGTAGGTCACGCGGTAGAGGGCCGACTGGCTCTTGCGGCCGCCGGTGGTGAAATACATCGCCCCATCCTCACGACGGATGATCGCATCGGTGAAGGGCATCGGCTTTCCGGCGACGAACTCCTCCTTCTCGGCCTTGAAGCTGGCGCCGTCCGGCGTGAAGTGGATCGCCCACATCGTGCCGTAGGTCCAGTCGAGCGCATACATGGCGCGCTGGTATTTCGCAGGGAATTTCGCGCCAGTGCCGAAGACGGTGCCGGTTGGAGAGCCGGGTCCGATGTCCACGGCAGCCGGCAGCGAGTCGGCATAGTAGTTCGGCCAACGGCCCGCGCCGGAGCGCCAGCCGTAGTCGCCCGCGCTGACGATGTGGTTGATGCGGGTCGGCACATACCAGGGTGAGCCCATGTCCCACTCCATGTC
>JAIYDT010000465.1 GCA_027487355.1 Verrucomicrobiaceae bacterium | reverse complement strand
GAACCAGCGGCGCTTGAGGGCGTGGTCGCTCCAGAAGGTGAGGTTCGGCTGGTAGGGCAGCATGCCCGGAGCCGGTGAAAGGTCGGTGAGATCGGAGAAGAGGCCGGTGGCGCTCAGGGTGGCAGGGAATCCGTCGTTGACGGTGCTGCCGGTGGAGAGACGCATGATCTTGCCGGTGAGATAGGCCCCGAAGAGGAGGTCCTTGTTGGAGGGATCGACCCCCTGAGTGGAAAACACCCCGTAGGCTCCGGGCAGACCCGTGAGCCTCGTGGTGGCTCCGTTGGTGGTGTTCATCTGCCAGACATGACCGGAAACCGAGTCGCTGAAAACATATGTGCCTACCAGAGATGGATAGCGACTGCCCCGGTAAACATCACCGCCCACGACCGAGTTACCCTTGAAACTGGCATCTCCTCCTGCGATCGCCGCGTGGACGTATTCGTAAATCGGATCGATGCTCGTGAATCCTGCGGGCTTCGTGGGCGGAACCGGATTGGTAAAGGCGGTGTCGTGCTTTCCTTCCCGATAGACCCAGCCGTAATTGCCGCCCTTCACGATCTTGTTGATCTCCTCGTAGGTGTCCTGCCCGACATCGCCGCCCCACACCTCACCTGTTAGACTGTCGAACGAGAAGCGCCAGACATGTCTCAATCCGGTGGCCCAGAACTCGCTGCGGACGCCGGACAACGGAGTCACCGCCACGCCGTTGTAGGTGCCATCCCATGTGCCACCGAGCGAGGTGTGGACAAAGGGATTGTCGATCGGCACGGAAAAGCGGGCGACTCCGCCATCAGTGGGAATCGAGATATGGGGATTCGGCGTCAGGTTGCCCGGCTTCTTGTCCACATCGAAACGGAAGATGCCGCAGAAGAAGTCCTTGTTGATCTTCTGGCTGTTGAGCCGGAAGTCGTTGGGGTTCTCCTCGTCGCCGGCCGTGTAGTAAAGATAGCCATCGGCCCCGAAGTGCAGGTCCCCGCCATCGTGGTTCGCTCCCTCATCGAGCTGCTGGAGCAGGATCAGTTCGGACGCAGGGTCGGCGACCGTGGGATCTCCGGCGCTGACCTTGAATCTGGAGATCCGTTGATAGTAAGATCCGGCGCTGATCCTCACGGTGTAGGCGACGTAGAAGAAGCCGTTGGACGCATAGTTCGGATGAAAGGCCAGACCAAGAAGGCCATGCTCACCGTTTCCACCGCCTTCAATCGTCTCCACCGGGGTCCGGCCCGCGATGGCGGTCTGGAGATCGAGGAAGACATTCTGCGTCGGCGTCGAGGAGGTGACATCGGGCACGTGCCTGATCTTCGCCATGCGCTCACAGACGAACAGCCGGCTGGCATTTCCGGGGATCGAGGAAATGCAGACCGGCTGGTTGAAGGTGAGACCGGGCAGGGCGTCGACCAGTTGCCAGGCATTCGTGGGCGGGGCCTCGGGCATCGCGAGGGACGGATTGGATAGGCGCAGGCTGGTCTCGATCGAGATCGTGACGGTGGCGGAAGTTGACACGCCACCTTCGCCGAAGATCCGATAGGTGAAAACCACCGGCGCGCTGTCGATGCCACTGTGTTGATAAAGGATCCTGCCGTCGGACGAAACGCTGGCTGTTCCCGTGGCCGGCGGAGTGACAATCTCGACCGAGCCCTGGTTGAAGAGTCCGCTGTCATTTGCGAGCACCTCGACGAGCACCTTTTGCCCCGGATGGATCTTCGCGGAATCCGGATTGGCGACCGGTGTCGGATAGACCGTGTTGGCCCCGGCGTTGTAGGTGGTGAGCACCTCGGCGGGACTGATGGCCCGATCATAGATGCGCAGTTCATTGATCGCCATGTTGGAGTTCATGTCCGCCGCCCACTGGGATCGACCAATCCAGTTGTTCACGTCAGCCATATCTCGAAGGCGATAACTGAGGTCGAGTGAACCTTGGACGATTCCATTGCGGTACCATTTGGCTCTGGCTCCATTGGAGCCATAAGCCCCGGCGCCATCTTCGACCGTCATCACGTAATGATATTCGGTGTTGGCCGTGGTGGCAGTTGAGAGATCGGTGTCAACGGTGCCGGTGACAGTGCCGGCAAGCTTTCCTTCCAGGCGATGGCTGCCGAAAACGCCGTTGTTGTTGAGGGAGAGCAGCAGATTGTCATAGGCGAAGAAGCCGCCGGGGGCAGCGGCACCATCGAGGATCTCCCCCACGGAGGCCCCTGCCCCGCTGGTGAGGTTGGCAGATCCGAAATCGAAGATCCGCTGCCAGGTCTTCGAGGAAATCGGCCTCACCCAGGTCTCAAAGGTCATGCTGGTCTTCGAGGATACGATGCCGTTGGGAAGGTCCAGATAAGCCGAAATCGCGGCGGCAGTCTGGTTGCCATTGGTGGTGCCGGGCAGGACGATGGCGGTGCCGTTGAGTGTGGCACCATTGCCGAGAAGGGTCGCGGTTTCCCCGCTGATGCTGTCGGTGAAGGCCGTGCCTGAAGCGACGGCACCGGCGGCGTTGTTGAACTTCCAGCGGTTCAGGGGCAATGGAGCGGGGGCTGGAGGTTCGGGCGGCCCCGAAGTGGGATCTGGCCCGGCGGTGTAACTGGATAGAATTTCACCGGCACTCAGGGCACGGTTATAGAAGCGGAGTTCATTGAGCGAGAGATTGGAATTGGAATCCGCTCCATACTGGGAGCGGCCGATCCAGTTGTTCACGTCCGACATCGAGGTAAGCCTGAGATTGAGGTCGAGACTGTTCTGAAAGACTCCATTGCGATACCAGCGGGCCTGACATCCGGATGCTCCGTAGGTGCCGACCCCATCCTGGACGACGAGCACATACTGATATTGGGTGCCGATCGTGGTGGCCGCCGTGCTGAAGTTATAGACCGCCGCGCCGCCTGCGATCTGTCCCTCCAACTGATGACTGCCAAGAGTGCCCGCATTGTTGATCGTCAGCGAGACATTGTCATAACCGCCATAGGCACCGGGTGCGGTGGCGCTGTCGATGATCTCTCCAAGAGCAGCCCCATTTCCGCTGGTGGTGTTGCTGCGTCCGAAGTCGAACAGGCGCTGCCAGTTCTTCGATGACAGCGGAGTGGCCCAGGCTTCGATGGAGATGCTGGGCTGGGCGGAAACCAATCCGTTCGGCAGATCGAGATAGGCAGAGATCGAGGCGGCAGACTGGTTGCCGTTGGTGGTTCCGGGCAGGGTCAGGGAAGTGCCGGTGAGGGTCGCGCCATTTCCACGGAGAACCGCCGGCAGTCCGGACACGCTGTCCGAGAAGATGGTTCCGCTCGACACCTCAGAGTCCGCTTGATTGTTGAAGACCCAGAGATGAGAGGGAGTTGGGGCTGGATCCAACGTCGGTGGCGGCGGGATGACATCGGGACCTGCCGCGATGTTGGCGGCGATTTCCAAGGTCGAGAGCACGTGGTTGTAGACCCGAAGCTCGTTGTAGGCAGCGTTGGTATTGTTGTCGGTCGACCACATCGAACGCCCGAGCCAGTTGTTGACGTCTTCAAGTGACGACAGATGGAACCCAACATCACCGGTTCCGATCAGCGTTCCGTTCCGATACCAGCTCATTCGCCCACCCGACGAACCGAAGCTCCCGACGCCATCCTCGAACGTGAACAGATAGTGATACTGGGTGCCGGCGGTGGTTGCCAAGGTCGTATTGACCGTGGAAGCACTCCCGGCATTCAGAAGTGCCTCCATGCGCTGCTGGCCCAGATTGTTACCAACACAAAAGGAGAGCATCAGATTGTCCGAGGCGTTGGTGGCGCCTGGAGTGGTCCCGACAACGTCATTGATCTCCCCTGCCACCGAACCTGCCCCGAAGCCGGTGGTCGAGGTGGTCCTTCCGAAATCAAACAGCCTCGAGTAGTTTTGGGCAGAAAGCGGCGTTGCCCAAATCTCGACCGAAAGATTTGTCTTCGACGAGATCAATCCGTTGGGGAGATCGACGTAGCCTGAAATGAAATTCCTGGAACGGTTGCCCGTCGTGCTTCCGGTCAAGGTCAAGGCCGTGCCTGAGAATGTGGAACCGTTTCCCTTCACCTGCGCCACGCCCCCTCCCACACTGTCGATCATCGTGGTGCCCGTCGCGGCGGCTCCAGCGGCATTGTTGAACGACCAGCGGTTGGTGAGTGAGGCATGGCAGAACGCGACTCCAAACCCGAGGATCAGGCAGACGCGGACAAAACACGGAACTCGCTCCGCTGGCGGGGTAACACAAGACATGAACAAGGTGGGTTTTCGAGTGGCTGCAACTCACTAATCCAGAGCCTCGAATAGTATCAACGACTCGCGACCTGACCTCAAGGTGCGAAATCGGACACCCCATCCCCCTTTCGTGCTAACCGCGCTCGAGACGGGAATTCCTACTTCTTCAAGGGATCGACGCCATTCGCTTTGACTCGGACCTTCAGGCGACTTTCACTTTCGGTCATGGAGGTGATTGATCTGGGAAACAACGTGGACTACGCCGAAGGCCTGCGCGTGCAGGAGGACGCGGTCACAGGCATCCTGGAAGGTCGCAACGGGGAAACCCTGTTCCTGTTAGAGCATGCTCCGGTTTACACCATCGGCCGCCTGCGCGATCAGTCGTCGCTGCGCTCCCGCGACTCCCTCCCCCACCCGGTTTTCGAAATCAGCCGCGGCGGCCAGGCGACGTATCATGGTCCCGGACAACTGGTCGGTTATCCGATCCTCGATCTCCGAGAGCGGGAAAAGGATCTCCACGCCCACCTTCGACGCCT
>JAIYDT010000049.1 GCA_027487355.1 Verrucomicrobiaceae bacterium | reverse complement strand
GCCTGCTCCTCGCTGAGCGGATGCCGTTGATTCAGTCCCGGAATGACCGGTGGCTCCGACGCACCCGCATGACCTAACAGAACGGACGAAACCACAGCGACCACCCGCAGGATTGCGGATCGGCTGTGACGTCCTTGAAAGGTCCGGCTCATTGAGGAATGGCATGCACGGTCTGGTAGGCCTCAAGCTGGGGCCGCGCGACCGCAGGGGCGAAAAGCTCGACTGCGCCATCGACCCGCAGTCGGTGGATGCGGTGGAGCATCGAGGCAGGCGTGGCGAACTCCGGAAGGACCAGGCTGGCGGATTTCCGGTCGGAGCTGATGGAGAGCGAGGCGATCGCGTTCTTCCGCTTCTCATTCTCGCCCGAGCCATAGGTCACGGCATCGGTGTAGGTCCACGACTCGATCTGGATCTTCGGCAGCAGGCTTTCCGAGGTCACAGAAGCCGCAAGGGGCGTGGTGAAATGCAGCATGAACCCGGTCTTCGTCGTCTCGATGGACTTCAGGTCTGCCGCCGTCACGGAAGGGTCGGCGATGATCCTCTGGAGACTGGCTTCCTTGCCGCCGTTGGCCCTCCAGCCGCGACCGGTCTGGCCTAACAGAAGCGAGCCATCCGGCAGGAAACAGGGACGCATCACGCCCGACGCGACCTTGCGGGCGAAGAGAATCATCGTGCCCTGATCCGTGTCACCGACACGTTCCGAAGCGACGCGGACCAGGGTGGAAAGCGTCTGATCGCCGATGAACATCTGTCCGCCGAAGGGGCCGAATTTCCCTTTGCTCAGATCCCAGGCCGGGCTGCCGGGAGAGTTGGCGAGCTTGTTGTGCGGGAACCACAGCGCAGCCTGATGCGTCTTCGACTGCCACTTGTCGAAGGCGATCTCGGGCGAACTGGGCGTCATGCCTGGCAGCGAGACGAGGCCTGAGGGATGTCCGTAGAACTCGCCTTTGACCAGATAGCTGATCTTGGAGGAACCGACGTATTCACCCTGGTTCTCGGTGTAGAGCAGTCGGCCTTTCGGATCGATGCCCAGACCGGCCGGACTGCGAACGCCACTGGCAAAGGGCTCGAACTTGCCCGCCGGAGTCACCCGGCAGGACCAGCCGCGAAAGCCGCCCATGCTGCCCATGAACTGCCCGCCCGCCCGGTAGGAGGCCTGATCGTTCTTGCTGTGGCAGAGGTTGAGGGAAAAGTAGAGATTCCCTTCCGCATCGCGCACCGGGCCGTGGGTGTATTCGTGGTAGTTGCCGTGGAAGCCGAAGGAATCGCAAACGGTCTCGAAGGAGTCCGCCAAGCCATCACCATTGGTGTCGCGGATGCGGGTCAGCTCCGGCTTCTGGGCGATGACGATGCGATCACCATGATCATCCTCGATCACCAGGCCAAGGCATTCGTAGGTGCCCTCCGCAAACAACTGCCAGGTCTTGTTCTTCAGCCGCCAGATACCTGCAGTGCGAGTGCCGACGACAATCGTGCCATCCTTCGCCACTGCAATGCCGGTGGGCTCGAACAACTGATCACGGCCAAACAGATCCTTCGGAGGCATCCAGTTCTCGATCCGGTATCCGGCAGGAAGATCGGCCTCGGAGGGCTCGGTCACCAACGGCTGAGGAGCAAGATTCTCTGCCACCGGCAGCGGGCTACGGGCGACCAGTCCCTTGCCAACCTTGGCCTGGAGTCGATAGGATTTCCCCTCGCCCGCAGGCAGGGCCCAGCGGCCATCCTTCAACGTGCCGCCATCGACTTTCACCTCCCGCAATTCGGGTTGCTGAATCTGGAAGGACTGAGGAGTGGCAAGCTTTCCTGAAATCTCGATCACCAGCGAACCATCCTCCGTGAATGTAATCTTCTCGCTCAACTTGTTCTTTCCGATTCGGAAACGGAACTCGGGCTCGCCTGTTGCGCCGACCTGGTAGCCGAGAAATCCGGAGTCCCACGCAGCGAGCTCCTTGAGGAAATCCCCGCCCTTTTCCAGGTAGCGGGTCGCCGCCGCATCATCGTTGACGTCGGGCTCCTTGAACTCGAAGTCGATCGGCGTGCCTGCGGACGTGAGAGGCACCAGCACCGGGGTGGAATCGAGGATGTCCGAGGCCCCGAAGCCATGCTCCGAGCCCGGCGTGCTGCGCCCGGTCTGCTCCTTCTTCAGATTGAGGAAACCGCCGCTCCAGACGCCGCGCAGCGAAAGCCGGCGCGGATCGAAGGTGTAGTTCATGCCGTTCGGCAGGCCGACGTGGATGGCGCGACCACTGGAATGATCCAGCGGCGCGCGGAAGATCCTCGGGCGCTTCGCCACCAGCACGGCGGCCGGATTCTCGAAGTCCTTCGTCACCGCTTCCTTCGCGACCTGCCCCATCACCACCGCCGGGCCATTTTTGCCGGGCTCTGCCGAAAAGCGGAGGTAGTGCCAGAGCGACTCCAGATTGGCATCCGTGATGACCTGCGCGGTGAACTGCGGCATGATCGGCGGATAGGCCTCTCCCTTGGTCTGTCCTTTTTCCGCACAGGCGAGCTGAGCGGCGGGATTTCTAACAGAGTTCAGGAAGTAGTCCTTGTCCGCCTTGATGGTGGCCTTCGATCCGGTGGCCGGAACCAGCACCTCGCGATCGCGCGGAGGGTTCTGGAACAGATTGTAAAGGCTCGGGCCGGTCTTGACCGACACGTCATCGCGATCGATCGCGTGGCAGGTCGCGCAGTTCCAGACCTGAAAGGCCTCCTTGCCCTTCTCGACCAGATTCGCCTCCTCACCTTGAAGCGGAGCGGAAAGAAGCAGGCCGAGTTGCGCCAGAATCACCCCGGTGGCCTGCCGCCCGAGTCCACTTCCGAACCTCGACGCCGGATGCCTTGAGGCCACGACAGGTACCTTCTTCGAACGATGACCCACGGTTTCCTGACTGCGCTGGCACTTCATGATTTTCAATGAACGACCCTTCTCGCCAGGAGCGGAAATGGCAAGAGGATAGCCCCGGAAAGCCACGACAATTTGCCGCCATTTTGCGTCAGCGCGCTGGAGCGATCTTCGGCTCCCCTTTCAGCCACCCGATCGACCCGAGGAACTTGTCCGCTTCCATCAAGGTCTGCTGATAGTGGGGGGCCTTGTTGAAGAAACCGTGGCCGGCATCCGGATACAAATGGGTGTCGCAGCGTGAACCCACCTTCTTCATCTTCTCCTCGAAGTCCGTGGCGACCTTGACCGGGATCAGGTGATCCTTTTCACCGAGAAATACGATCGTCGGCGGCGCTCCTTTGGCGATGTTGTGGGCGGGGGAAAAACTCCGGTATCGACCGCCGACCCGCTCATTCCCCCACTCACCCGGACCGTTGTTGAAGACGGGATTGAAGAGCACGAGCGCGTTCGGCTTGCAGGAGACCTTGAGGTCGTCCTTCGGGTCATCGAGGCCCTCGACCATCGAGGTGAACGCCGCCAGATGCCCACCGGCGGAGCCGCCCGCCGCCGCGATGCGGTCGGGGTCGATGCCGAGGTCCGTCGCATGGCTGCGCACATAACGCATCGCCGATTTTGCATCCGCGCAGCACATCACCGGCGGACCCTTGTCGCCTTTAGGGATGACCCGATACTCAACGCGGAGACCCACCATTCCCCGCGTCGCGAAGTAGCTGCTCTGCTTGTGAAACTGCTCCGCGGTTCCGCCCACCCAGCTGCCCCCGAAGAAATACACCATGCATGGGTTCTTGTCCGAGGCTTTCCAGCCAGCAGGCTTTTCTACCAGAAGCTTGAGCTCGCGGTTATCGACCTTCTTGTAAATGATCGCTTCCTCGGCCTGAACCCCTGGACTGGAGATCATCAGCAGGAGGGCGAGAGTGATTGCCTTCTTGGGATTCGTCATTTCGATGAGGATTGGAGGCTGCAGTCGATGGAACGTCCTGTAGAAACGTCCAACAAATCGGAAACCTGCCGGGAAATTGATTCATTTCGAAAGGTCATGAAGATCGGGCAGAGGAACCTGCGGATCGACAAGGAGACCTTCTCCGCAAGGCCCATTCGCTCACTTGCTCCCCTTCAAGGTTCCGATCAGGAATTGAATCGGGTCCGGATACTTCTGAGCGGGCGCCCCCGGATACATCAGATGGCTTTCCACGCCGGTGGCCTTGAGTTTCTCGTCGAGCTTCACTCCGAAGTTCGAGGTGTGCGTCGGGTCCTTCTGATTCTTTCCGAGTCCGGGCGCGACCGTGTAGTGAAGATAGATGGGCGGATCATCGCTACTGACGAGTTCATACGG
>JAIYDT010000129.1 GCA_027487355.1 Verrucomicrobiaceae bacterium | reverse complement strand
TATGTGTTCCGTCCGCTGGCGCTGGCGGTGGTGTTCGCCATGCTGGCGAGCTACGTCTTGTCTCGTACTTTGGTGCCGACGCTCGCCGCCATGATGCTGCCGGCGGAGGTCCGGGATGAAGCCGGACGTGAAAGACGGAAAGGCTTCGGACTTTACCGGCTGCACCATGGAATCGAGGCCGCAGTGGATCGTCTGGCTGTCGTCCAGGGCGGAATTGTGGCCTGGGTGCTGCGTCGTCGCATCCTTGTCGCGCTGCCTTTGCTGCTGGCCGTCGGGCTTGGGGTGCTGGCTGCCAGCCGGGCGGGAAGGGAGTTCTTTCCACGGACGGATGCAGGCCTGATGCGCTTCTTCGTCCGCGTTCCGAGCGGCGCGCGCATCGAAGAGACGGCGAAGGTCATGGCCGATATCCAGCGGGAAATGCGGGCGATCATTCCGAAGAACGAGCTGCTTTTCGTGGTGGAGAACATCGGGGCTTCGGCCTCCGTGAACCTCGCCTGGGTGGAGAGCACCTCGATCGGACCCGCCGACGGCGAGATCCTGGTGCAGTTGGCGGAGGGCCACCGGCCGACCGATGATTACATGGCCAAGGTCCGCCTCATGCTCGCGGAGAAGTTTCCGACCGTGCAGTTCTTCTTCAGGCCTGCCGATGCCACCAGCCAGACGCTGGCTTCAGGAGCGCCGACGACCTTCGAGCTTCGCTTCATGGGCAGGGATGTGCCAGGCAATCTCGCGCTGGCCAGGGAACTCAAGGAACGCTTTTCCAAAGTGACCGGGGTGGTCGATGTGACTCTCCGCGAGGTGCTCGACCAACCTGGGTATGTCATCCGAGTGGATCGCGCGCGGGCCGCCTATCTCGGCATTTCCCAGCAGGATGCCTCCACCGCCCTGCTGGCCGCGCTTGGCAGTGGTGGCACCGTGGCTCCGAACTTCTGGGCGGATCCGGCGAATGGTTCCTCCTACGACGTTCAGATCCAGGCCCCGCCTTCGGACCTGACCTCCGCTGAACAGCTGCTCAATTTACCCGTCCGCCCGTCGGCCGGTGGCGAGCCGGTGCTGCTGCGGACCTTCGCCTCGATCCTCGAGCAACGCGCGCCCGCGAGTGTTTCCCGAACGACTCTTCTGCCGACCCTGACCCTGGTGGCAAACGTCCAGGGCCGGGACCTCGGCAGCGTCACCAAGGACCTCAACGTCATCCTCGGGGAACTGAGGGAAAAGCAGAAGGCGAAGCCCGGAAACAAGATCGAGCTCAACGGTCAGGCCGCGCTGATGGAGTCGGCCTATGGCGAGTTGATCGGCGGGCTCGGGCTCGCGGCCGTGTTGGTGTTCCTGGTGATGGTGGTGAATTTCCAATCCTGGTCGCTGCCCTTCGTCGCGATCAGCGGACTGCCCCTGGCGGTGGCAGGTGCCCTCGCGGCGTTGTGGCTTACTGGCACGCCACTCAGTGTGCCCGCCCTGATGGGCATCATCATGGTCGTCGGGGTTTCCACGGCGAACAGCGTGCTCGTCAGCAGCTTCGCGCGCGATCGGCTGGTCGAGGGCGCAACGGCCTCCGAGGCGGCACTTGAGGCGGCCACGACCCGTCTGCGGCCGGTCCTGATGACGGCGCTTGCGATGATCCTCGGCGTGATTCCCATGGCGCTGGGTCATGGCGAAGGCGGTGAGCAGAATGCTCCGCTCGGCCGGGCCGTGATCGGCGGCCTGATCCTCGGCACCTTTGCCTCGCTCTTCATTGTGCCACTGATGTTCTCGCTTTTCGCCCGCATTCCGAAACCGGCCGAGACCATTCGCGAGGATGAGCTCGCCGATGCCACCACGATCTGATCCAGCCATGAAACGCCGCATCATCCTTTGCTGTCTACTTTCGCTCTCATCGGCCTTCTGCGCGGACCCCGTCCCAGTGAAGACCGTGACTCCCCAAGCCGCCACCGCACCCCGCAGCGTTGAACTGCCCGCCCAGACCGAACCAGCGGAGGAAGCGAAACTCTTCTGCCGTGCCACCGGAACCGTTCGCGAGCGGAAGGTTGATATCGGCGACGTGGTGAAGGCGGGTGATGTGCTCGCCGTCATCGATGCGCCCGAGGTGGACCGGCAGGTGGAGGCCGCCGCCGCCGCCGTCGATGCGGCCGCAAGCAGGGCCCGCAATGCCCGCAGCAACTCGGAACGTGCGGCCTCCCTCGTCAAGACCCGGGCCATGGCGGTGGAGGAAATGGAGCAGCTCGCCTCCATCACCGAGCAGCTGGAGGCCGACCTGCGGTTGAGGACCGCCGAGCTGGCCCGCTTGAAGGAAGTGCAGGGATTCTCAATCCTTCGCGCACCCTTCGATGCCACCATCGCGGCGCGAAATGTGGATCGGGGAGACCAGGTCCGAGGCGACTCGGCGGGGGTGGATGGCTGGCTGTTTCAGGTGGTCCGCATCAATGAACTCCGGGTCGTGATGCAGGCGGCCCCCGGTCTGGCCATGAGACTTTCCATCGGTCGGGAAGCCACGGTGCGTTTCAATGAACTGCCCGGGAAAACCTTCGCCGCGAAAGTTGTGCGCAGCAGCCAGTCGATCGATCCGACCTCCGGGACGATGCGTGTCGAGCTGCTGCTGAGGAACGACGATCGCGCCTTGCCGGCCGGTCTAACAGGAACGGTTTCCTTCATGCTGGAACCCGTGGTCGGTACTTTTCTCCTGCCCACCAACACGCTCCTGAACAGAAATGGGAAATCACTTGTCGTCCAGGCCGATCAGGGCAAGGCGAAGTTCATCGAGGTTTCACAAGGCCGCAATCTCGGCGAGCTGGTCGAGGTCACGTCCCCGGCCCTCGCAAGTACGACGGTCATCGTAAGTCCCAACGCGATGCTGCGCGAGGGCGATGCAGTGGAAGCCACCGCAAT
>JAIYDT010000117.1 GCA_027487355.1 Verrucomicrobiaceae bacterium | reverse complement strand
CTGCCACCCGCACCCTGATCGACCTTGCCCTCGCCGAAGACATCGGCTCGGGCGATGTGACCTCGTCGTATTTTGTCGCCGCCGACCGCCAGGCCCGGGCCTTTGTGGTGGCGAGGAAGGAGGGCATCCTTTCCGGGACCGACGTGGCGCGGGAGGTGTTTCTTTCGGTCGATCCGACGCTGGAGGTGGAGGTGATGGTGCCCGATGGCAGCCGCGTGTCCGAAGGGGCGATGGCGATCTGCGTCGCCGGCAGTGCCCGATCGATCCTCACCGCCGAGCGCACGGCACTCAATTTCCTCCAGCGACTCAGCGGCGTGGCCACGTTGACGCGGACCTACGTCGATGAACTCGTCGGCACGCAGGCGGCGGTGCTGGACACGCGCAAGACCACACCGGGCTACCGGCTTCTGGAAAAGAAGGCGGTGCTGGATGGCGGCGGCACCAATCACCGGATGGGTCTTCATGATCGCGCGATGGTGAAGGACAACCATCTCGTGGCCGATGGTTCGCTGGAGTCCCTGCAAGCGGCGATCCTGAAGCTGAAGAGCGAGCGCCCGAAGGTGGAGGTTGAGCTGGAGGCGGACCGTCTGGACCAGGTGGAGGCCTTCCTGACCCTGGAGGGCGTGGATCACATCCTGCTCGACAACATGTCCTTGGAAGAGCTTGAAGCGGCGCTCGCGCTGCGGGGTGATCGAGGTCGGCCGTATTTCGAAGCCAGCGGCGGCGTGAACCTTTCCACGATCCGCAACATCGCGCTGACCGGCGTGGATTTCATCTCGGTTGGTGCGCTGACCCACTCGGCTCCGGCGCTGGACATCGGGCTCGATTTCATCCCGCTGCTCTGAATGAACCCGGCGGCGGAGTTTTCCTCGATCGGGCCACTGCTGCCGGACTCGATGCGGCTGTTTGTGAGGGACGAGGTGGACTCGACCAACGACGAAATCCGTCGGCTTGCGATGGCATCGGCCGCCGATGGCACGGTGGTGCTGGCGGACAAGCAGACGGCGGGCCGCGGCAGGCGCGGGGCGGCGTGGGTTTGTCCGCCGGGGCAGGCGCTGGCCTTTTCCGTGCTGGTGAGGTCCTCTGAGCCGAAAGCGCTGTGGCCACGTCTTGCGCTGGCGGCCGGGCTGTCGGTGGCGGAGGGCCTGGAAGCCCATGGCGTCGCCTGCGGCATCAAGTGGCCCAACGATGTGTGGGTCGATGGGAAAAAGATCTGCGGCGTGCTGGTGGAGGCGGGCAGTGATTTCGCCATCATCGGCATCGGCGTGAATGTGAACGTGCCGACGTTTCCGGAGGAGTTGTTGGATTCCGCGACCTCGCTGCTGCTTGAAACCGGAGAGCCGCAGGATCGCGCGGGTGTGCTGGCCTCCATTCTCCGTCGTCTGGAAATCCGGCGTCACCAGATCGATGCCGACTATGCACGGATGCTCGATGCCGTGCGCAGCCGCTGCGTTCTAACAGGTCAGCGCATCTCCCTGCACGCGGCGGATGGGCCACGGGTCGGGTTCTGTGAAGGCATCGGGGCCGGAGGCGAGCTGCTGCTCTCCGGACCGAATGGACTGGAGCGCCTGCTGCAGGCGGATGAGGTGAGGATTCTAACAGACCATTCGTAGTTCCGCCCTTCAGGGGGCTTTTTGTTAGGGCAGCCTGAAGGCGTGACGACGAACGGTGGAGGGAAGCTCAGGCTTTCCGGCCGTAGAGGGGGCCGTAGGTCTGGCAGGCGCGGAAGTCGGCTCCTTCGAGGTCGGCGGTGCCGAAGGCGCGCCAGGCGCTGGGACGGAAGACGCGCTCGTCCTCGACGTTGTGCATGTAAACCGGGATGCGGAGCATGGAGGCGAGGGTGATGTAGAGGTGGCCGACGTGGCCGGCGGTCATGACGCAGTGGTTGGCGCCCCAGTTGTTCATGACGTCGTAGGCGCTGGCAAAGGCCCCTTCTCCGGTGAGGATGGGGGAAAACCAAGTGGTCGGCCAGGTGGGGTTGGTGCGCTGGTCGAGGGCGTTGTGGACGTTTTCTGGAAGCTCGACGGTGTAGCCCTCGGCGATCTGGAGGGCGGGTCCGAGGCCATCGACGAGGTTGAGGCGGATCATCGTGGCGGGCATGCCGCCCTTGGTCTTGTAGCGGGTGCTCATGCCGCCGCCGGGGAAGTATTCGGTGATGGACGGATGCCAGGTGGTGGCTTCCAGGCACTTCTTCATTTCCTCAGCGGTGATCTCCCAATGCGGCTTCATGGCGGGATCGCCATTGGCATCGGTGCACTCGCCGGTGCCATCGAGGGCGGCCGGGCCGGAGTTGATGAGGTGGAGGATGCCGTCGGCGATGTAGTCGTGGTCGAGGGTGGTGCCGGTGGCCTTTTCAATCGCCTCGATGCTCCAGTAGGTGCGGAGGTCGGCGAAGATCTGGGCGGTGTTGGTCATCAGCCAGCCGAAGAGCATGCCTGCGCCGTTGAGGGCATCGTTCTCGGTGGCGACGATGTAGGGCGCGCGCGGGCCGTTCCAGTCGAAGGAGGAATTGAGGATGGCCTCGAGGAAATCTCCGTTCGGGAAATGGTCGGTCCACTGGCGCTGGCCCTGGAATCCGGCTGCGATGGCGAGGTGGCCGCGGGCCTGCTCGTGGAGGCCCATTTCGGCGAGCTTCGGATTTCCAACCATCAGGTCGCGGGCGATGAGGGCCATCTTGACGTTGGTTTCCCACTCGGCGTCGAGCTGCTCGCGGCTGCGCCTGGTGGCGGGGGAGTTGTAGTCGTCGCCTTCCTTGCAGTGCTCCTTCACCCAAGCGAGGGCCGTTTCATACTCGGCCGGATCGAACTGGTTCTTGTTCATGCGACCGACGAACTCGGTCATGTCGATGTCCTCGACGCGCATGCCGAGGTATTTTTCCCAGAGGGCGTAGTCGATCATCGAGCCGGCGATGCCCATCGAGGTGCCGCCCATGGAAAGATAGGCCTTGCCGCGCATCAGGGCGACGGTGAGGCCGCAGCGGGAGAAATTGAGGATCTTCTCGCGGACATCTTCCGGGATCTCGGTGTCGGTGGCGGCCTGGACGTCGCGGCCATAGATGCCGAAGGCTGGGAGGCCCTTCTGGGTGTGGCCGGCGAGGACGGCGGCGAGATAGACCGCGCCGGGGCGCTCGGTGCCGTTGAAGCCCCAAACGGCTTTCGGGATCAGCGGATCCATGTCCATGGTCTCGGAGCCGTAGCACCAGCAGGGGGTGACGGTCAGGGACAGGCCGACGTTTTCCCGGCGGAACTTGTCGGCGCAAGCGGAGGCTTCGGAAACGCCACCGATGCAGGTGTCGGCGATCACGCACTCGACCGGCGAGCCATCGGGGTAGCGGAGTTCCGAGGAAATCAGCGCGGCGGCGGCCTTTGCCATGTCCATCGTGCGGCCTTCGAGGGATTCGCGGACTCCGCCGTAGCGACCATCGATGGTGGGACGGATGCCGACTTTCGGGAAGGAAGAGAACACGGATGGGCTGGCGGATTTCATGTGTGCGCAGATTGAGCGAGGGGCGCAAGGGGGGACAAGCGGGGATTTTCGACTCGCCGGGATTTCCGGGGAAGCGAGTGATTTTCGACGGCGTGCTTGCGCAGGTCCTCAAGGCCTCTTAAGCATCCGCCCACGATGAGCCAAGAACCGGACCAGCATGCCTCGCTCGGCGGGATGTATTCCGACTATTTCCTCGATTACGCGTCCTACGTCATCCTTGAGCGCGCGGTGCCGCATTTGCTCGACGGATTGAAGCCGGTCCAGCGACGCATCCTTCACTCGATGAAGGAGCTCGACGACGGGCGCTACAACAAGGTGGCGAACGTGGTTGGCAACACGATGAAATACCACCCGCACGGCGATCAGGCGATCGGCGATGCGATGGTCCAGCTCGGCCAGAAGGACCTGCTGATCGACTGCCAGGGAAACTGGGGAAACACGCTCACCGGGGATGGTGCTGCGGCCTCTCGATACATCGAGGCGCGGCTGACGAAGTTCGCGCTGGAAATCTCCTTCAACCCGAAGACCACCCAGTGGACCCCGAGCTACGACGGCCGCAACAAGGAGCCGCTGACGCTGCCGGTGAAATTTCCGCTGCTCCTCGCCCAGGGCGTCGAGGGCATCGCAGTCGGCCTCGCCTGCAAGATGCTGCCGCACAATTTCAACGAGCTGCTCGACGCGGCGGTGTGCGTGCTGCGTGACCAACCGTTCGAGATTCTTCCGGATTTCCCGACGGGTGGGATCATGGACGCCAGTGACTACCGCGACGGCCTCCGTGGAGGAAAAATCCGCGTCCGGGGACGGGTTGAACTCGATAAAAAGGGCCTTTTGCGGATCACCGAAATTCCCTTCGGCACCACGACCGGCAACGTCATGGACTCGATTGTCGCGGCGGCCGAAAAGGGCAAGATCAAGATCGCCCGCATTGAGGACAACACCGCCGAGCACGCCGACATCCTCGTCCACCTTCCGGCTGGGGCGGATCCGGAAACGACGCGTGATGCCCTTTACGCCTTCACCGATGTCGAGCTGAGCATTTCTCCGAACGCTTGCGTCATCGCCGATGGCAAGCCGCAGTTCATCGGCGTGTCGGAAATTCTCCGTCGCAACGTCCACCAGACCCGCGAACTCCTCAAAACCGAGCTGGAGATCCGCCTCGGCGAACTGGCGGAGAAATGGCATTTCAGCTCGCTGGAAAAGATCTTCATCGAGAACCGCATCTACCGCGACATTGAGGAGTGCACGACATGGGAGGCGGTCATCAAGGCCATCGACGACGGCTTGAAGCCCTTCAAGAAACTCCTCAAGCGCGAGGTCACCGAGGACGACATCGTCCGGCTCACGGAAATCAAGATCAAGCGCATCTCCAAGTTCGACTCCTTCAAGGCCGACGAGGAAATCAAGTCCCTGGAGAAGGACATCGAGGAGACCGAGAAAAACCTCC
This sequence comes from Verrucomicrobiaceae bacterium, assembly GCA_027487355.1. Taxonomy (GTDB): domain Bacteria; phylum Verrucomicrobiota; class Verrucomicrobiia; order Verrucomicrobiales; family Akkermansiaceae; genus Luteolibacter. Next base: position 24,839 of record JAIYDT010000117.1, on the reverse strand, counting down.
GCAACCTCACCAAGTTCACCATCCGCTGGTTCGAGGAGCTGAAGAAGAAATACGGGGCCGGTCGCGAGCGGAAGACCATCATTTCCTCCTTCGAAAAGGTGGACCGCACCCAGGTGGTCGCGGCGACGGAGACCCTGTATCTCGACCGCAAGAACGGCTTTGCCGGCTATGGCCTGAAAAAGGAGGAGCCGCTGGAGAAATGTTCGACGCTCGACGACCTCGTCACCTTCACCCAGGACGGGAAAATGCGGGTGGTCAAGGTGGCGGACAAGGTCTTCGTCGGCCAGAAACCGCTCCATGTGGCCATCCTGCGCAAGGACGAGGATCTGGTTTACTCGATGATGTATCGCGACGGCAAGGACGGCGCGATCCTGGCCAAGCGCTTCAAGCTCGGCGGCATCACCCGCGACAAGGAATACGACCTGACCAAGGGCACGCCCGGCAGCCGGGTGCTGTATTTCGCCATCCACAAGACCGAGGCGGAAAGCGCCGGGCAGATGCTGCTGGTGCACCTCAAGGCGGCCCTGCGGATGCGGAATCTGATCCGACCCTTCCACTTTGCGGAAATCGCGATCAAGGGTCGTTCGAGCGGCGGAAACGTCATCACGAAGCACGGAATCGAGAAGATCGTCCGGGCTCCGAAGGACTACGACCCGAACGTCGGGGCTTGAGCGGGTGGGGGAGGCCGGAATTTCACCCGAAAAAGTCCCATTTTTCCGGATTTTCCGCTTACCCTCCGCCGATCGGCTCTCTATAGATCCTCAAAACCTTTCATGGAACCTGCCTGTCGATTTTCCCCGTCGCGTGGACGTGCCGCGCTGCTTGCCACTGCCTGCCTCATCATGCCTGTCCTGGCGGAGAAGCCGGAGGGTGCGATTTTTGATCGTGAATTGGCCAAGCGTTATCAAGGGGTAGAGGAGGCGCAGGAGCTGCTCACCAAAGGCGATCAAGCTTACAACGACGGCAAATATGCCGAGGCTGTCGAGGCCTACTCGGGAGCGCGGGAGTTGATTCCAGTTGCCCCGGCCACCGGCCTGCTGCGGGATGCCGCCACCGTTCGATTTGCCCAGGCCTCGGTCGAGCAGGCCCGGGTGCTTTCCCGAAAAGGCGATGTCGCCCAGGCGAAGGCCGTCGTCGAAAAGGTTCTGGCCAAGGACGTGGCGCCCGAAGATCCGGGTGCCCTGAGGATGAGGGATCAACTCGACGACCCGATCCGCACCAACCCTGCGCTCACGGCGGAGCATGCCAAGAACGTGGACGAGGTCCGCAAGTTGCTCTACACAGCCGAAGGGGCTTTCAACCTCGGCAAATACGATCAGGCAAAGACCACCTACGAAAGCGTCCTGCGGATCGACGCCACCAACACGGCTGCACGCCGGGGTCTTGAGCGGGTGGACGCGGCGAAGTCCGACTACCAGCGCTCTGCCTTCGACGAGGCCCGGGCCCGCATGCTGGCGGAAGTGGATTCCCAGTGGGAGACCGGCATCACCCCGGACCCCTCCGCGCTCCCGGACTTGAGCCTCCAGCAGGCGACCCAGGACCGGCCGACGATCTCGGCCAAGCTCAACCGCATCATTCTTCCGCAGATCAACCTCGAGCAGGTCTCGCTTCAGGAAGCCGTGGACTATCTCCGCGTTCAGGCGGCCAGCAACGACAGCAGCGAACTCGATCCGGCCAGCAAGGGGGTCAACATCACCCTCAACCTCGGTCCGGAAGGGAATCCCGATGCCGCGAAAATCTATGCCAAGCGCTTCGACCTGCGGCTCCGGAACGTGCCGCTCGCCCAGGTCCTGAAGTATGTCGGTGAGGCCACCGGAACGATGAGCGTGACCGATGATTTCGCGGTGATCATTCGTCCGATCGGCTCCAGCTCCACGGAAATGATCAGCCGCAGTTTCCGGGTGCCGCCGGATTTCCTGTCGAGCGCGGGAGATGCCGCCGCTGCGGATGCCGGTGCCGCCGATCCATTTTCCGAGAAGCCCGCCACTGGTGGCTTGCTTGCCAAGCGTCGTGGAGCCCGGGAAATTCTCGAAGCAAGCGGGGTCAGCTTCCCGGAAGGTGCGACCGCCAATTTCATCGCCGCATCCAACACCCTGCTGGTGCGCAACACGGCCGCCAACCTTGATTTGATCTCCCAGGTGGTGGAAGCCATTTCCAAGACCGAGCCGGTGCAGGTGATCGTCACGGTCACCATGATCCGGACCGAGCAACGGAATCTCACGGAACTCGGCTTCGACTGGCTGCTCGACCAGTTCGGCCTGGGTGGCTCCGGCTTCCCTCCCGGAACCGATGCCGTGACCCTGACTGGCGGAACCCAAGGCAATGGCGGGAACCTCGGTGACATCGAGATCCCCGTCAACGCGGTCTCAAGAAAGCCGATCACCGCTGGAAACCGCAGTGGCGATGAAGCGATCGGTCGCGACAGCATCGATGATTTCATCTCGACCAGCCAGTTGGGCTTTTCCCCGCCCTCCTCGCGTGCTCCCGGAGTCCTCTCCGTCAATGGCTTTCTCAACAACACCTCGGTGCAGGCCGTCATGCGCGGGCTGGACCAGAAGAAGGGCGTGGACCTGATGGCCACTCCCTCCACGGTGACCCGCAGCGGCCAGTCGGCTTCGGTCCGGGTGGTCCGTGAATTCATCTACCCCACCGAATACGAGCCGCCGCAGCTTCCGAACAGCGTTGGACAAACCGACTTCAACAACGGCGTCGGCGGTGGCGGCCCCACCGTTTCACCCGTCACTCCGGCGACTCCCTCCGCTTTCGAGGCCAAGGAAGTCGGAGTGGTCCTTGAGGTGCTCCCGACGGTTGGCCAGGACAAGCGATTCGTAGACGTGCAGCTCAATCCCTCGTTCACGGAATTCGACGGCTTCGTGAACTATGGAAGTCCGATCAACTCGGTCGGCCAGGCCACTCTCACTGGCGCAGGCCAGCCCTCCGCCCTCCAACTGACGGCGAACCAGATCCTGCAGCCGGTTTTCAGCGTCCAGCGCGCCAACACCAGCCTGACCATCGCCGATGGAGCCACGGTGGTGATCGGTGGCCTGATCCAGGAGAAGATCCAGAATGTGGATGACAAGACCCCGATTCTCGGTGATCTGCCGCTGGTCGGCAGGTTCTTCCAGTCGAAGGCCTCTGCTCCCGTCAAGAAGGCCGTGGTGTTCTTCGTGAACGTCAAGCTGGTGGATCCTACCGGGCGTCCGATCAATCAACCCTGAGCGCCAGGGTAATCCGGGGCCCCCAGCCCCAGCCTCCAAGCGACCGAAATCCATGCCATCTGATTCCCCCGAACCGGAAAACTACACCATCAGTGAGATGATGGATCGCTTGAAGGAGCGCTCTTCGGGTGATCCATCCAGCGGTGAGCTAGTCGTCCGGGCGGACGGAAGCCGGGCGGTCAAGGTCCGCAAACGGAAACGCCGTTCCGAACAGGTTGAGCGTGACAGCCAGAAGCGCGCCAAGCGCTTGCGGGCCATCCAGTTGGTGGTTTTCCTCATGCTCGTCCTGACCTTCCTTCTGGTCGCTGGCGGTGCCATGATCTACTACAACGGCAGTTCCTATCGGAATACGGTGGTCGAACGAATTGGCTCTGCGACCGGGTCAACGGCCGAAGTCGCTCAGTTCAGGGTGACGCCCCTGCGTGTAAACGCCAGCACGGTGACGCTGAACTGGCCCGAACACAGCCTCGTCAAGAGCCTGTCACTCAACCGCGTGTCCGCCGAACTTCACGTTTCCAGCCTTCTTGGGCAGACGTTTTCAGGCGATGAAATGACGGCCGACAGTGGGGAACTCATCCTCGGTGAGGCCACTGTGGCAGGGGGGCGCATCCTCGGGGATGAGCCGAGCGAGCGATTCCGATTTTCCCGTTTCCGCAGTCCGGACATGACGATCATTCTCGGTGATGTGCAAAATCCAGCGATGACGGTGAAGCAAAGCGAGATCTCCTTCTACCCGATGTCGGTGAATGGACGTCCGGAACTTCGTTTGAACAAGGGGACTGTCGGCTTTGGGTCCGGATTCCCGGCCTTGAATCTGGATCGCGGCTTCTTCGCCTTTTCCGGTCGCCAGATGGAAGTGCTGAATCTGAGGCTGGAAAATCCAGCGGACGCGCGCGGAGTGATTGAACTCGCAGGTACCATCAACCCGTTCACCAAGGGCAGGACCTCCACGCTGGACATCAAGAAGGTCGAGAATTTCCCGCTCGAGCATCTCTTCGGCCAGGAGTTCGGTCGCATCCTCAGCGGACGGATCGAGTCGCGGGATCTGCCCAACTCGAATTTCCTGACCTTTTCCCCCGGATCCATGGAGTCCGCCCGCCTGATGATGGCGTTCCGCGGCGGCTTCAGTTCCAAGCTGACCCTCTCCAATCTTCCCTTCCTCAACGTGCTGTCCAGAATGCTCGACGACTCGGGCTATCAGCGGCCCAGCCTCGACAGCGGGGCCAGTGGCGTGCTCAGGATGTCGTCCTCCGGTTACTCGATCGAGGAGCTGCGACTGGAGGCGAAAGGCCGGCTGATGGTTCGTGGTTCACTCGCCGTGACCAATGGAAAGCAGCTGAAAGGCAAGCTCGAACTTGGTCTGCCCGCCAACCAGGTTTCGACTTTCCTGCGGGCCATCGACGCGGATTTCAGCGCCCTCAGGGAGGAAATGAGATGGATCGACATCGAGGTTTCAGGAACCACCACCGCGCCCGAGGATGATTTTGGCAATCGGCTGATCTCGAAGACCACTCGTCCCGCCAACGGGGCCAACCCTTCCGGCGCAACTCCAAAAAGCCAGTTTGAAGAGGCCACCAAGCCACGCTAGCGCCCCGGGCTTCCAGCTTCCTCCGCTGCTTGCCGCAGCCCGCCTCTGCTCCTGAGGAAACCAAGGAAATGGATCGCGTGGACGAGCTGCCCAGGCAATTCCGCGACCGCAACGCGAAGGGATGAAAAGCTCTTCTTTCCAACACTTTTCCCTTGCATGACGGGCGGCTGACCGCTCTTCTTTGCGCCCGCCCCGCGACCCGGGGTGAACGTGAAAATCCGACATAGCTCAGTGGTAGAGCGGGTGACTGTTAATCACTAGGTCCTAGGTTCGAGCCCTAGTGTCGGAGCCATCATAAAAGCCTCAATCTTAACGGATTGGGGCTTTTGCCTTTTCGGGGTGAGTGGTTCACTGAACACTTTGACTGAACACTTTTTATGTTTTCGATCCCGTCCTTTCGGGTCGATCAAAACAACCTCGGACCAATCACCGGGCAATCCAGCAACGCCAGCCGGACTTCGAGCAAGCAATCCACGGCGATGCGTCTCCGGCATCGGGCACGGACTATCCCCACGCCTGTGGGGAGAACGCCGCTGTGGCGGTGGGTCAGGACAAGATCAACGGACTATCCCCACGCATGTGGGGAGAACGATGACACGGCGGCGGACGCCAACATGACGATCGGACCATCCCCACGCATGTGGGGAGAACATCAAGACCGTCGATGAAAACGGCCGTGTCGTCGGACCATCCCCACGCATGTGGGGAGAACTCGTCGCGGGTCTTCCGCGTGACGTATCGCCACGGACCATCCCCACGCATGTGGGGAGAACCTCACCCCATGCTCCTTGAAATAGGCCAGCAGCGGACCATCCCCACGCATGTGGGGAGAACTTCTCTGGTCGGCCAACTGTCACCCGCAGGACCGGACCATCCCCACGCATGTGGGGAGAACCGAATGACTGCATCACAGGCGGAATCAAGGAGCGGACCATCCCCACGCATGTGGGGAGAACTCGCCATACTCAACAAGCAACTCGTCCCGGTCCGGACCATCCCCACGCATGTGGGGAGAACCACGAAACTGGCAATGCACCTCGGCGCGGAAACGGACCATCCCCACGCATGTGGGGAGAACCAGGCGGCCCATGGTCCACCGTTGGTCATGGTCGGACCATCCCCACGCATGTGGGGAGAACATCATCTCGAGCGCCGGGCCTCCCTACGGTCGCGGACCATCCCCACGCATGTGGGGAGAACCACGGTTTCGACCCCACCGATGGCAAGATCATCGGACCATCCCCACGCATGTGGGGAGAACGTGACCGGAGACACGTCGAGGAGTCGTGAAAACGGACCATCCCCACGCATGTGGGGAGAACACTAAATCAGGATCGTGGATGATCTCGATGCGCGGACCATCCCCACGCATGTGGGGAGAACTGCGAGATGAGCCAAGACCAACTGGTTCAGCGCGGACCATCCCCACGCATGTGGGGAGAACTACTACGACGGCGGCGTGGTCCGTCCGAAGAGCGGACTATCCCCACGCATGTGGGGAGAACTTGCAGCCCTCGAACTCAGGGGCTGTTACCCTCGGACCATCCCCACGCATGTGGGGAGAACAATTACGGCAATCAAGCCGCGCCAAGTTGATTCGGACCATCCCCACGCATGTGGGGAGAACTTTGGCCAAACAAGCAACGATGCAAAGCCTACCGGACCATCCCCACGCATGTGGGGAGAACCCAACGGCCCGAAGGCTTTGGAACTGGTGGAACGGACCATCCCCACGCATGTGGGGAGAACTCATGATCCTGCCCACGCAGATCGTGGCCCAGCGGACCATCCCCACGCATGTGGGGAGAACGGTTACGATCGCACCGTCACCGGCGTCAATGCCGGACCATCCCCACGCATGTGGGGAGAACGTTGCGCCCATCGGATGCGGCGGCTTGTTCTGCGGACCATCCCCACGCATGTGGGGAGAACCGGTTGGGTTCCCGGGTGAGGGGTTTTGGGGCCGGACCATCCCCACGCATGTGGGGAGAACCCGATGCAGACCCTCGCGATCTCGCAGCACAGCGGACCATCCCCACGCATGTGGGGAGAACACTGGATTATTCGATGTTCTAGGGGTTTTTGAACCTTAAAACCAGCCGATTTGCGATCCCTAAAATGGGGCGTCCTCGTCGTCAATCCATGCCTCTGCGACCAGTTGGAGACCGCTGAGGGTCACCTCTCGGCGGTCGGGATCACCCCATCGTTGGATTTTGAATCCCTGGCAAGTTGGTTCGCTTGTGACGATTAGAAGGCTCATTCCGGCCGCATTCCTTCGCACATAGCCGAGCACCTTGTCCCTGGTCCTCCGGTTGACGGTGCCAACAAAGACATTCGGCTTCGGCTCAATGAACCAGCGCTTCAACATGCCCCGAATGGCCGGAGGTGCGTCTTGGGCGATGAGGACGGTCATAATTGGAGTGGATCGGGGCTCGCCGCTTCAAAGAGCCGATGGAGGGCGGGATGTGGCATCCTGTGGATTTGCCTCTTCGGTGTCAAAAAGATGTGCCAGATCCTTGGGCATGCGTTGTAGAATCTTACCACTTTCCAACAGTTCTTTGAGGAGCTTGCGCACCAGTTCACCATCGGTCTGTGCATTCTGGCGGATTGCCATGAAAGCAGCCGGGATACTCGTCAGGTGCTTGTATAGGTCTGCTACATCATAGACGAATGGAAGGGTGCCTCCGTCATGCACAAAGCCTAGGCTGGGGAGGTAGCCCAAGCTGGAGACCACGGCGGAACACATGGCATAGAGGCTGGCGTTTGCCGTTGAGAGAGCCTTGTTGATGTCGTCGGAGGTGTCCCAGTTGCTGCGGTCATAGTTTCGCCCCTTCCACGTTACACCATGTTCAATGCCCAGGCGGCTATACAGCGCCCGAATCCGCAATCCCTCCATTCCGCGTAGTTCTTTTATCGACTTGTTCGCTACGTCCTCGCCAGGAAAACGCATGAGGAACATGCGTTGGGCAATGAGTTTCCGACGCTTCTTGTCCGCCCACGCGGTGGCGTGGAGGCGCGGCATGTCGTTGGTGTGGTTAGGGGCCAGGCCGAAGGCGTAGAACCGCAGGCAGTCCTCGCCGGTCCAGCAAACGGGAGTGTTGCTTTCTGCGCAGGCCTTCATCGCGGCGCTGGTGACCGTCACGCCCGGGCCAATGAGAAGGGCTGAGACTGTGGCCACCGGGATACGGCAAAGAGTGCCGTTGGAACTGATCCACTTCACCGAGGAATCGTCCACTTCCATTCGTCCATGCTCCAGGTATAGGGGTGTCCACCGATCCTTGGCGGGGGCGAGTGTTTCGAGGGGTGGACGTTCGAAAAGAGCCATGTCATTTTCTCCTTACCTGCCGGATGCGTCGCGGCACATGGCGTTCTCCAATCGGCGCACCGAAGGCCACCGGAGAGTCGTTCAGCCACTCGGCATCGAGCCCCTCTGCCGCTGCACCCTCGATCACATGATCAAAGTCGGTCAGGATGCTTTCTTGCTTCAGCCCGGCCGCTTTGAGCAGCAGCGCCCATGCTTCAGCCCGGTTGCCACCGACTCCCACGAACAAGGGTGTGGCGGGAATGCAGCATTTGCGGCCTAGCCAGATGCCCCATGTGGGGTTCCGGAGTTTGGCGGCGATTTCCTCAAGCCATTCCGGCTCACCTTCCAGAAGGACGCCGAAGCGAGCGTCGAGGAGGTAGTGCCGCTCGCTGAGGACCGTATTCAACTTGGCCCCGCTGGCGGCGCGAGGTCGTTTCATCCAATCGTCATCATCATAGCCGCCGCCGATGGTGTGGTAGTCACTCAGCCGCACAATCGGCAACTCGCGTTCGTTGTGATTTTTAGGCAAGGTGACCGTCGTGACTTCCAGCTTTGCGAGACGGGCAATCTGCCGGGCCTCATCCGCGCCGTTCTTGTCGATTCCGAGCGCCGCCGCCAGGATCCCAACGACCCCGCTCTTGGTGGGATGCAAGGCTGTCGTGCGACGGGTGAAGCGGGATGAAAAACCCCAGCTTTGCATGGGGCCATCCAGCAGGAGGGCGATGCAGGATTTATTGGACATAGCTGGTGAGTTTCTCGATGAGGGTGGCGAGGGGTGCATTCGGCACGGCCACTTCTGCGGTGGTCGTGATGCCCCAGGTGGACTTGAGAGAAGCGTGATGGTCTTCCAACGCGACGCGCGAGGCGTCCACAAGTCCTGTGCCGCGGATTGGATTCTCGAAGGCGTTGACAAGTTGCACGGGTTGCCCCGCTTCCTTGTAAATGCCGAGCACATAGGACGGTGGCACGCTGGCGTTCATCGAGTTCTTCCGAGCGCCTGGCACGGCCATGGTGGTGGCTTCGATGAAGGCGGCCACGACTTTCTTGCGTTCGTCGGAGGTCAGTCCGGCGAGGTGGTCTGCATCAAATAGAAGGTCCAGGTTCACCGCCGCATAGCGGTAATACACCGCGGAGTTGAACTCCAGGGTGCCGATCATGCCAGCACCAGCGTCGTCGCCCTTCGGCTTGCGGTCATCCACGGCGGAGAAGAAATCCAGATCGTTCTCAGTCTTGTGGGTGGAGAGCGCGTGACTGAACATCGCCGCGCCTTCGAGGGTAAGGGATGGCATGGAAGCCGCCATGCGGCCGAACAACGCGATGTCCGCGCCATCCATCAAACCTGCGCTCTTGGCGAACTGATCCAACTTTTTTTCGTAATCCTTGGCCTTGGGATTGGAAATCACCAACTCAGCGACCTTGGCCGCGATGCTCTCGAGTTCGCTGGGAGCCAGGAAGGTCAAAGTCCCGACCTGAGGCACCTCGCCATCCTTCACGGACTTGGCATCCAGTTTCGCGAGTTTGTCAGCGATGTTCGAGGCATGTTCCATCGCAGCTTTGGGGTCGAGTCCGTTCTCTTCCAAGGCAGCGGCCAAAGGCTGGACGATGAGTTTCGTGCGTTCCCCGCCGAAGCGTGCATCCGGGAGATTGTCCTGGGCATACTCGCGGATGGCGCGTTTGAGGCACTGGCTGGAAAGCCGGGCACGAGGCACACCGCCGAAAGTGGCGGATTTAGGGGCACCCACGTCGTCGCGGTTGAGGCATGAGACGGGAAAGGATTGCAGGATGTGAAGTTCGATGAGTTTCATGAGATTGCAGTTTTTGTTGGTTTAGATGATAGAGGTTACGAGAGAGGAGCAAGTGCCAGTAGGCCAAAGCCGAATGCTTTGGCGCTGCCGATGCCGGTGGTGAATGTCGCGCGGAAAAGAGCGGGATCCGTAATGGAGAGCGTGCCTTGGAACTCGATGGCGTAATGAACACCCTGCGTAGCTCCCTTCTGAAAGTAGCTGCGGGGCTTCGGGATGGTTCGCAGGTTGTTGGGATCGCCAATTTCGAAGCCTCCCGCCTCGGCCTTCCGCTGAATCCAGGCCAGGAGGTCCTCGCGCTTAGTCAGCGGAATACGCCTACCATTCTTCTTGCGCTCGCCCGTCTCATTGCGCACCACCAACTTCTTGGTGGGATTTACCAGCAGGCTGAATCGGAAATGGCAAGCGGCGAAGAAGTCCTCAGGAATCTTCTTGGTCTTGAAACAATCGGTGGGACACCAATCCGGCTTCGTCGGCTCGGTGGTGGAGACAACGAGCAGGCGGTAAGCATCATCGACTTCATCCACTCGGCTCAAGAAGTCCCGCTTCACGCCATCGTTGCCTTTGAAGGCCTGCCACACGCGTTGGTGCCAGTCGTAGCTGTCGCGGATTCTCAACTGCCGGACAGCCAATTCATACGGCACGAGGATCTGGGTGAGATGGCTCATGGCGCTACCTCCGCTGTTGGCGGTTCGTCACCGGCTTCTTTACGCATCGGCCAGAAACCGCGCGCCCAGTCGAGCTTGATGCGGTCCGCATGATTGTTCCAGGACAGGATGTCCCAAAACAGTCTCTCGTAATTAACGCCCACGCCTTTGGCGGATGCGAAGCGAATCCACGACTTCAACTGCGCCGCCACATCGTCCGCGGAATCGCAGGCAAGCAGACGTCTGAAGCGGCGGTCGAAACTATCTGGAATCTTGAAGTCAGTCACACCGTCCAATGCAATCCGGCGGCAGGTCGTGCCGAAACTGAAAGCCTTGGTGTCTTCCTGTGGATGCGTTGCATACAGTGCGCCGATGGTGCAGGCGGCCAGGTTGCCGATGTCCTCACCCAGACTGTGAATGACGGGCCATGCCTGACGTTCGGTGCCGGTGCTGGAAGCACGGCGCAGCGCCGCCATCTTGCCTCGGTCCATGGAGATCTTGCGCAGTCGTCCGAGGAAGCGTTCCGCGCGGTTTAAAGACTCGTTAGTGGTCGTCATGATATTTTTTTGGTTAGAGCTATTTTCTTGGCTGGGGCATTCGGGTCTCTGGGCTTCGGAAGGAACAGCTGCTGGAGAGCGATGGCATAGGCTTGGATTTGACGCGGTGTCTGGCGCGGACAGGCGAAGTCAAGGGCGGCATGGGCCGCTTCCTTCGTCCGCTTACCCCACTCGGAAACTTTAAGGTCACCAGCTTCCTCGGGTTTGTCGGCCAATCTGATTAGAACTGGGACTTGCTGCTCAATGACGGTCCAGAAGTGAGGTTCCGACATTTCGCCGATCTTGCGAATACGCTCTTTATCGGCTCGCGGAGTGTTATTGAAGGCCGTCCATACATCTGATCCCCCATCAGTGGGTTTGGATCGGACAACCCAATACGCCATTACTGAACGGTTTACCGCCGAGGCCCATGACTCCGCCAGAGCCACACCCTCCTCATAGAGTTTCCTGCCCATATCCCGAAACATGCCAGCAGGTATGTCATAAGCCGCCTCCACCACGTCCTCGATCTTGGCCTTGTCCGTGGCAAGTGCACCGATCCACAAGGTGCAACCTTGGTCCCCACCGACGTTCCGTAAAGCCAGCGGCCCGGAAATCGGATCGGACTTCGAGCGTCGCTTCACTGTAATGGCAGAAAGTTGCCGCCAGATGCTGCGGCCAAGTGATACGCCCACGACCGCAGTCCCGTCGTCGCGCTGGACCATCGTTGCCGCAGATTCGCGGAATATGGGAGCAAGGGGATATTCGAGTCCATTTGCCAGAATCATCTGCCGACCGTCCATATCCAACCGAATGGCGCGACTCAACGGCACCAAGCGCCCAAGATAGCTCCCCGTGGCATTGGAAACTGCGGCGTTGTCACCGGCGGTCTTGACTGGAGTTTCCCACACGGGTCTGCCCCAGCCTTTCAGCCCCAGCTCACTGGCCTCCTCTTTGTTCAGGAGGTTCAGATGTATGGTCTCAAGCAGTGAACATCCATGCAGGAACGTGTGCAACATGCTCGACGGGGTGCAAGGAGCGTGGTTGGAGGACCCCTTGCCAGAGGTATCTGCGTCATTCCACCTCGCCACGCCAATGCGGCCACCGGGGGAAAAGCACTGAAATGCCAGAGCCGTCAATGCCAGGCGTCCCGGCTCGACCGCACGCACCACACCTGCCGAGTTATCGAACAACGACGCGTTGTTCCCGGATGCCAAAGTGAGATCCAGCTTCGTCGCCGGATTTCCGCCACCGTCTTCGTTCGACGCCTTCAGTCCCGGCAGTTGCAGGAAGCGAGGCCCATCGCCGAACAGCTCGAACGACGCTCGCCACCTTTCCAGATAGCTTTTAACTGCTGGCTGGATGTCAGGTCGACAAGTTTCCCACGCATCGAAATTGCTAGGGCCATCCAGCGCCGCGTGGGTGATACAGATGAGCAGACGCAGCAGCGCTATCTTTTCATGTGGCTGGGCCGAGAGATCACGGATCTCGTGAGCATCGGCAAACAGCTCGTGAAGTGAGACCGTGTACTTTCGGCCGTCCCCTCCGATGACTGGGATCCAGGAGTCAGTAGTCAAATTCATCTTCGTCTTGGGTGTAGCGGGGTTTGAGTTGGCCAGGGCGCGTGTGCAGTCCCAGCATGGAGTCATAGGCGAGTCCTGTTGGACCTTCACCCTCGGGAAAATTCAAAGAACCGTCGTCCATTACAAGCGCCCAAAAGGTAGGGCCATGGGTGTGGAGTTTCAGCCAAAGGGGCATGGCCTGTCCAGGGACCGTGTGGAGGGGCGCGCGCACGAGATTGCGATGAACGGCCCGCGCGGCGGACAGGCTCCAGTCGTTTCCGCCGACCTCCAGCGTCTCGCCATTGAGCGTGGTGATGCGCCAGAGGTCGCGGCGGAGGAGTTCGCAGGACTTCAAAAGCACGACGTCTCTGGTCGGCGCGCCTTTCCGGCGGGTTAGGTGTTCCCTGTTGTCATCCTCGGACTGCCTGCCAAGCACCCGTGTGGCGGCCGCAGCCTCCTGAGAGAGCTTATCCTTCTCCGCTTCCACTTCGGCACGCAGTTCGCTCCAAGGCTCGGGTTCTGCACCATCCGCACGTCCGGCGTAAGTCGCCTCCAGCACTTCGCGGATCTGGCTCGGCAGCACCATCGACTCGCGACCGTTGAAGACCTCAGCCGTGCGCAGCAGGACATAGGGCGCGTAGACGAGCCCGGATCGCCCAAATGCCTTCTTCAGCGTCCCAACCGGTGCATGGCGATCCACGGTTGGCACGTTGATCCAAAATTCGGGTTGGCTCGCTCGCCGGTCCTTGCGCTCATGCCGCCAGAGTCGGCCCATGCGTTGAAGCAACATGTCCGTGGGTGCGAGGTCGGTCACGATGAAGTCCAGATCAATGTCCACGCTCTGCTCCACCACCTGCGTTGCGATAAGCAGCGAGCCCTTACCATCCTCGGCGCGTTGTTTTCCCAGGCGTTCCAGCCAACACCCTTCGAGTTCCTGCCGTCGGAAAAACGGAAATCGGCTGTGCAACGTGGCGACCTCCACAAGAGTATCGCGCACGGCTCCCTTGGCCTTGCGGCAGGTCTCCTGAGCCTCCGCCACGGTATTGCGCAGGTAGAGAACGTGCTGGCCCGCTTCCGCCCGTTCGATGCACTCCTGAAGGATTTCCTCCTCCGAGAGAGCAGTGGTTCTCAATATCAACTCGCGTGAAACCGGAGATTCGACAGGAATCTCGATGACGGGTGCGTCCGCCCTGGCCACCGTCACCAGCGGATAGGCACGCGAATCCGCCCTAGCCCCTTGGACGCCTGCCGCGGCGATGAGTTCCTGCCGCCGTGCCGTGGTCAGCGTTGCAGAGAGGACGATCACCGAGCAGCGCAGCGCCAACAACTCCTCGATGAGTTGGCAAATGAGCGTGCCAGTGTAGACATCGTAGCTATGGACCTCATCCAGGATGACCACCTTGCCTGCCAGCCCGAAGCGGCGGACGAAGAAATGCTTCACCGCTACCACCCCCTGCAATGCCTGGTCGACGGTGCCCACGCCGAAGCGGGCCAACATCGCGTGCTTTGAGGAAGCAAACCAGGAACGCCCTTCGCGAACGTGTTCACTCGCCTGAAGGTCGTTAGAATCACTTGGGTGGAGCCGCCAAGTCTGATTATCCTCCAACCAGGATGCCGCATGGGCCAAACGAAGATTGGCCGCATCTGCTAAGGCAGCTCTTAGGAAGGGGGCCACACGTTGGTGAATGCGGTTGCTGGTGACCTGTGTAGGCAAAGCAAAATACATCCCATCATTGGCACCCGAATTGATAAGGCGATGCGACGCCCACAATGCCGCTTCCGTCTTGCCGCAGCCCATCGGTCCTTCGACGATGAACAAGCCCGGCGTCTGACATTCCTCGTGAAGCGCGCGTTGCAGGGGCATCGCAGAGTAGCCGCCGAACAGGTCTCCAAAGGTGCGATGCCGGACAGCACCGCCCCGCCAATGAATCTGATCCAGAGCCCGTGCAGCAGCCTCGCGGCTCTCCTCAAGTTCCAGTCCTCGATCACACGGAAAGAAGCTTTCGTTCGAGCCGATCCAGTCGGCGACCGAGATCAGTCCGGCCAGACACCAGAGATCGGCGAGATTCTCCTGAGGAGGCAGCCCAGGCAGGGCACCGAAGATGCCGACGATCTCGGCGAGTAGTTTCTCTCGCTCCTCATTCTCCCATGCTTCTCGCACGGCGATTCGTTCAAATTCAGAATCAGAAACTCGCCTCCCGAAAATGCGGCCATGATGAACGCCTGCGGCCACTCCCCAAAGGTGCGTTCCATATGGTTTCATTACTTTCTGGAGAAAAAACTGACTGACCTTGGCGTGGTCGGACTCTGAGTTCTCCCTCCATCGTTCACGCTTCGACACTTCTGCCAGACCAGCCTGTACAAGCCATGCCGGGCACTTCGACTGGAATCCCGTGCTTATTTTCCCCACATCATGCAGCGCTGCCAGCGTTGCAGCCCCCTCAGGAACAAGATTCCGCATGCCACCCCCCATATGCTGCACCAAATGTTCCGCTACGCAGCCCACATTAAGGCAATGATCGCGGACAGAAAGACCTGGGCTTCCGTCGGGTAGTGTTTTGGCCCAAAAGCTTTTCATTGTTAATATTCCCGAATCATTTGCACCTACTCTTAAACTGTGGGGTGGGACAAATTCGGGGAGATGTTCGAAAATTCATTAGATCTGGCGAAGTTGGATTTTCACTTGAAACGCCAACAAATTTGGATGTTAGACCTCAAGGAAAATCGAGAGGTTACGCCTCAGAGGGCAAAATGGCGAGGACAGCGCTTTGTGGCGGGGAGTCCATGGCAGCCTCGGAGGCACCTCCGCCCCCAGATGGGGTCGCCATTAGGCGGAGGCAGGCCATGAGACTCGGGACCCGCTACCAAGCGATCCCGCAGGCAGTTTGACCGTCCTGAGGGACGAGCTGGTATTCTCCGGCTGGTCCCGGTCGTCCAGAAAGCGCCGGAGAGTGTTTGAAGGAGCCGTGGTCGGAGCGCGACGCAGGAGCGGCCGGGCAGGCGGATTCAATCTGTCGACAAGCCAAACTGACTTCAAGGGGGCGTTGCGGGGGAGGGTCCTCCGCAGGAAGGGGCAGGGCCGCACGCAGTAGGCCCGAGGGGAAGGCCTTCCCCATCAAGATCGGAATCAGCGCTTACGAGCTGTTCCGAGAACCGTTTCTGGATCAATCTCCAAAGCATCGCAGAACCGAAGGAATGTCTTGAGCGATGGGCTGTTTGTCCCGGCTTCAATGAATGAAACCGTCTGGACGGAAACACCGGCTTTTTGAGCGAGAGCGTTCTTGGACATGCCCGCAGCCTCCCTCGCCATGCGCAGCGCGCTGGCCACAGCAAAACTGATTCGGGTGATCTCCTCGTCTCGAAGCACCCGTGGATAATCCTACAAGGTTTCGGAAGATCTGGTTTCTAGAATTCTTGAAAGTGCTTGCGGGGGATGGAGGGTAAGGTGCTAGGGTCAACGGCGTCCTTCGCACCATGATTTTGACTATCCTCGCCTTTTTCATTCTGCACATGAAGTCGCAGCTTGCCGACCATAAGGTTCTGTTTGGAGCGTTTGTGGTTCTGTCTCTGATCGGATGGATCGTTAAAGGCATCATTCGACAGGGAACCCAGCGATGGCCGGACGGTCAAATTGACAGCTCAAAGAGCTCACCACTGATCTACCCCGCAGGGACCGTATACTCCTACATTTTCTTGGTGCGAATCGGTCTCTTCATCTGGATTTGCGTAGCCGCGTGGCACTGAAACCATCGCTCTGAAACCTCGGACAAAAATCGACCAACCATGATCTCTCGACTGCCAGCCATCTCGACGTGTGGCTTTCTGTTTCTTGCGATTGCACCTCACAATACGTCCCAATTCTACCTGATCTTGAGGATCGTGGTATTTGGATACTTCGTGTATTGCGGCTTCCGTGAATACTTGATCAAGCCCGAGCAACCAAAGCCTTGGGTGGCTCTTGCCTTTGCGCTTCTATACAACCCTTTCAAGATATTCGCTCTTGGCCGGCCTGCCTGGCTGGTCGTGAACCTCATCACCGTTCTTGTGATCATTTGGCTTGAATCAACAAAAAGTAAGAAAGCATCGGAATGAATAAGGGTGGCCCTGAAATCATCCTACGGAATCTTGCTGCCATTCCGGTTGCAATAGTTGTGGCGTGGATTGGAGAGTGGTTCTTGGAGTTCAAAGTGATGGAAATGCTTCAAGGAGATGACCCCCACGCTACGAAGTTCTTCTTCATCATTCCAATAAAACCGGTTGCCGATTGGGTGATCCCTTTTGTTCAATCGCTTCTCGTTCCTGGAATAACGGTGGTAGTTGCATCAGGGGTAGCGGCCTCTAGGAAGACAGGATTTGCAGTGGCAACCGGCGTCTTCATGAGCATTACTCTGGTGGTCATGACCGTGGCGGTAACCTATCATTCTACCCTCCCTGGAATGACCATCTTCAGGCTTTGGTTGTGGACGGTGGTGAGCCTCGCATCCGTGTTGTTCAGTATTGCGTGCGTGACTAGCGACAATCCGGTTGCTGCCGATCGAACCCACTCGTAGGCCCAATAACTATTATCGCTTAAGTCGTTGCTACGGTGGAAGATGGAGGAGGAAGCTTCGCGATTGCAGAACTCAGTGGCTTCATCGGGTGCTGTTGGGGCCTAGCGCTCAGCTAGGCCTCTTGGTCTGGTGGGGGCTGGACTCGCGATGCCGCAGCGAGCCTCTGGCGAGTGAACGGCATGGCGTTGGCCAGGCGGTGGGGTGCGGAGCATCTCCGGAGGGGGGAGGCGGTGCTGACGCACTCGGGTGAAGCGGAGCGGAATCCGGGGAGGCGGACAGCTGAAGTGAGGAACGAACGGAAGCTGCCGAGTGCGTCAGGACCGGGCGGTGTGCGCGGTGGGAATGCGAACGCCAGTGAGCCATGAATGCGCATTGGCGCGTGGGCTGCCGCCGTAGGGAACTTGTGACTTCGCAGTAATGCTGCCGAGGTATCCCGAGGGCACCTCCAGCGGGGAGGGAACCAGCTTGCTGGGAGGTGCCCGCTGGATGCAGCATTACAAGGCGAAGGTCACATGGTCACGTAGGCAAGCAGCACGCGTGACACTGCGCCGGGATGGTTCTGCGGTGCGGAGCCTGGTTGGCCTAGGGACGATGCAGCGGGTGGAGACGATGGAGCCTTGTGGGAGCTACTGCGTCAGAGCGGGCCTGAGGAGCATGGTGGCGACAGCCACGATGTTCCGAAACGCCCGCCTTGGAAACGATCCGCAGAGAGTGTTTGATGGAGTCGACCGGAGCGAGGAACGAGCAGAGGAAGACTGCCATCAAGCTCTCTCAAGGCACTTGTTTTGTCTGGGAGAGGACATGGTATCGGTTGGCTTTGGAAAGGTCTTAGGCTGCGTGCCTCAGGCGCGCATCGCTTGATTTGAATCCGTGCCATAATGAGGGCCCTGTTTATGCGATGAATCATTGCCTCGCTGCCTCTGCCTGCCTTCAAGTGGGGCTTGGCCGCAGTCCATGCGATCGGGGCAGGTGAGCGGCGTCTAACGGCCTTCAGGGTTGTTTCTAATCCAAGAAGGCGTGCTTTGGCATCAAGACCGAAAGGCCCAAGGGCTTTGCGTCAACAAACCGGAAGAGGAACGCCTTTCTGGGTGCTCAGCTTGGCAGCACGAGCAAATGTCATCGAGTTGCCACGGAATGATGGAGTGCAGCCAGGTGTTCGGGTCGATGTCGCCAAGGGCTTCGTGCTGGATGTCTTGGTAGCAGGCGTTGCACAGGAGACGGTCAGTCTCCATCAGGTTGATGGTAGGTTCAGTATTCATGGTTGTTTTGGCGTTTGGTGTTGGTTTCGGATGGCACCCGCGAGGGTACGGAAATTCAAAAGCTCCTTTGATTTGGGGCTCTGTGGGATTCGTTCGAGCCAGCTGCGTTCGGCTTCCGAGAATGGGCCCTCAAAGCTCGTCGGAGGTAGGCGCACGCGGCGGGTTGGGCCACAGGCGTCCGCGTTTGGAAGTCGGCTCGAATGTGGGCCTTGGGCCTTTCGGGAGCGTCGAAGTCCCCGGTGGGGATTTAGGGGAGAATGAATGCGGTCAAGCTGGCTCAGCTTGGCGGGGTTTGGGGTGGCAGCCCCATGGTGTTCAAATTCCGCAGAAGAATTTGAGAACGTGGTGAAATTGATCCGATCTCTGTGTTATTAGGAGATGAAGGGTAGCCGCCAAGGCCGTGGAGAACTCCGAAATTCGGGGCAAACCTCAGCCTCAGCGGCTACGTATGATGTCAGTCATCCCCACCCATCCGGTCCATTTCCTGTGGGCTTTCCGGGTAGATGGAGACGATTTGCATCCTGCTCATACACGAGGCTTCCGTTCGCTCTTAGCCAATCGGCTGTGCTTGCGGGCGGAAGCTATTCTCGTGGCTCTGATGGCTGCGGTCTCGTGACATCCGCAGGTCGGATTCCCAGTCGAGTGACGCGCCGTGGAGTAACCGACGGATCGTATCCTCACCGAAGAATTCGAGCAAATCGGCACCGATCTGGCGTTTGAGATTCAACGCGGCGGAGTCTTTCAAGCCGCAGCGTTTACCCGCTTCTCTCATCGTGCCGCCCAGGACCAGCACTTCGACCGCAATGCGGTATCGCTCAGGGCTGCGAGCCAAAAAGGAGATCCAATCGAGGTTTCTTGCAGCCTCTTCAGATGGATCGGATTCCTGACCCTGATAGCCGTAAGAGCTGACTACATCGTGTAAGGTTCCGACGTCTCCAGTCTCGAACTCGACATCATTGTCCAGCCAGTCAAACCTCGCATTGCCGTCGAGCTGACAACCTGGATGCATGACGTCGGATCGACCGCTGTAATAGCTCCTTCGTCCGCTGCGTGCGGCTTTGGCAGCGAAATACGTCACGTTACCGGCACTGACCGGATGTCCGGCCATTTCCGCCGACTCCATCATTCGGGCGCACATCAGTGTGGCATCCTGAATGATTTCTTCGTCGTCCTCAGCTCCGACCTTTGGGATGTTCCGGACTACATTGCGCAGACGTGGAACAACTTCATCAACTAGTAATGCACTATTTCTTGGACTCATGGTCTTGGTCTTTCTGTTTCGTATTTTGTGTTTTGTTCTTCTTTTCGGATGGCGGTCTTGCGACTGCGGAAAACGGAAAAGGCCCAGCGATGTGCTGGGCCTTGGGGCGCGTTTGGGTGATGGGGTTGGAGCTGTCTCCTGTCAGGGAGAACGCACTATGTGAGCGCGTGGCGGGTTGGCTTGTCGGCATGCTTCCACGAGCGGTCCTTATGAATCGCTATCGTCATGAAGCTAAAGCCATGAGTGGAACGGCCACGGGTGGGGGGTCGATGCCCCCCAAGACCCCCATCCCCAATTGCTGTCGGAACAAAGGGTTTTTAAATTTTATTTTTTTGGAAAAATGCGCAGCCTGAGAAGCGGATGGATAAGTAATCAGTAGGGGCCACGTCGTTTCTGGGAGGCATCGTGTTCAACTCAATGAGCGGCGACGACCTTGCGAATTTTGAAGAAACCTCGCCACGGAACACCTTACAGACCACGCCGGGTGAAATGGAGTGGGCTACTCCATCGCCCGGGTGGCATTGTGAAGATGAGACTTCATCGAAGTCTGAGATCTTCCTGACGATTCCTACGTTGTGTCCGACTGAACTGCCTCACGATTCTTCCAGGTGGCAAGAAGCAGTGGCCAGGTAGGCTTGGATGGAATGCAGTAAAAGAGGGCGGGGATAGAGAGGATCAGGATCGCGATCACTCTTGCGAGCATCCAACGGTATTGGGTCGCCTTGCCTTTGAGACGTGGCTGGTGCTTGGTCCCTTTTTGGATTACTTCCAACCACCCTTGGCTCTCAAACGTCTGGAGAATCTTCTGAGCCTCCTTCTGGGTGATTCCGATCCGCATCGACAGTTCATTGTAGCTGATGAAGAAATCGCCTGATGGTGAGCGTTCATTTTCAATCAACGACAGATCCCGAAAAATGCGAAAGGCTTCCGTGTAGCGCCTGGGCAGGTCCTTAACGAATCCTTGCTGCTCAGCGGAAAGCTCCTCAAACCAGGAGTTGGAGCATGCTTTCAGATGAGCACTCGCTTCGCTGAGGTGCTGTTCCCGAGAGTCGGTGAAAATGCTCTGGTTCAGATCGTAGTAATAGGTAACCAGAGCCAGCAGCGTCTCCTCACCGACTGCGCGATATAGGAACGTGACCATTTGAATCAGGTCGGTGTTCCGCTTTCCTTGGACGGGAGTGAAGCGCTTTTCGATGTAGGTCCGGTAGAGCTTCAAGACTCGAACATCTTCCTTGATGCGGGCATGTGCTCGTTCACTGGCTCTGATCTTGTCCCCCAGCGTTGCAGCTTCCCCTCCTTCCTTCTTTCCCCCTTCTTCTGTAAAATCTGAGTAGTCTGTGGAGTCTGAATGTTCTGTAAGGTCTGTGGAATCTGTATCTCTGTATCCTTCTGTATCTCTGTATCCCGAATTGAAATCCTCCCACGGCCAAACCAGAGCCGAGAAGGTCAGGCGCACTGGAGGAGCATCCACGATTCGAGAATAGTCCAAGCCATCGGGGTGCCGTCCGGCAATGATTGTATGGGCTCCCTTTGCCCTCCACTCCCCGATATGCTTGCCATTAGCTGCCAGATGGTGGGTACCGGGAGCGTCACCATCGACAATCACCCAGACGTTTGCTCCTCGCTTTCCCCGAGTCCTGAGGCTCCCCCGAAGGCTTGGATTGGCAGCAAGGAATTCTTCTAGGGCTTGGTCGTCATCGAAGTCGATGCTACAAAGTCCTTGGGAATGCTCTCCCAACAGCACTCCAATCGCCGGGGCCATTGCCAGAGAAGACAAGTAGGCCCGACTCCGGGTCTGCTGGAACATCGTCTTTTGCCAACCCTTTGAGCAAGGGGATTTGGTGCCCTCCCTGATCGGCAAGAGAACGGCGTCGACGCCAAGACGCTTAATGATTTCTGCCGGGTTATTCATGGCTTTTCAAGGGGTTGCCGTCGAGATCGGTGTTTTCATGGTCGGAACACAGGCGGGTCGGCTGATCGACGTCCTTCCAACAGCCGCAAATGTCACATGGGAACTTGTCTTCCACGGCTGGCGGGGTGATGGGTGGCTCGACAATGAGACGATGATCGTCGTTTTGCAGAAATTCCGTTCCGGATTGGATGGCTTGTGCCCGTTTCATCAGCTTGCATTCTCCGGATTGACGTTCACCTTGCGCTCGGTTTTTCCGCCGGTTCCGCGCACACAAAGTTTACCGAGCGAATGGAGGTCGGCGGTGTTCGCGTCTTTGCTGGAATCTGGACAAATTTTTATCTGAGTCTTAGTCCCGACGCTCTCCATGATAAAGCGGTCGAGTGATTCTCGATCAATCAACTTCCGGCCTCGCTTTGCCCCGGGTTGGATAACGTTCGCCACGACGATGAGTCCGGCGTTTTCGTAGTTCTGGAGCGTGCGGATTGAGATCCCGCAATACTCGGATCCTGTTTGATACGTGAGCCACCGCGGCGGAGGGAAGTTTGACAACCTGTGCATGCATGAGCTTGCCCATGCTCACGGACTTCGCTCAAACCACTCAGGGCGCAATCGTGCGTGCTACCTGATCCCGATCGGGCTCGTTACGGATTATTGGAGGATCTCCGGGAGTAACCCCTGGCTTGATTTGCGGGGCAACCAACCTTTTTCCACCATTCTGTAAGACCTCTCTTACTCGTCGGTAGCCTCACAAAAAAATACGGGTATTGAACTTCAAGCACTCCAAGGATGTCCGCTTTGCTTGCAATGCCTACGATGCCAAACTTCTGAGGATGCCGATAAATGTCCCAAGCGATCTGCCTGATAAAGAGATCGACGCGTGTTTCTGCACTGGGTTCCTCCGCCCTCATGTTTGCTGCTTCGGCGATTAAATTCCATTCCTCCCGTTTTACGGCGTCGGTTAGCGGTTCAATGCGCTTCAAGAAATCATCCATGTCAGCCATATGAGGTGCCGGGAGTGCATCCCCAAGGGCTTCAAGCGCTTCGTAGATTCCAAGAATCAAGTGGTCTTCGTGTTTCATAGGGCTGGTAGGGTGCCGACGGCGCGGTCCAGCGCCCCATCGTGGTGGCTGTATCGGGCGTGGATTTTACTGGAAGAGTGCCCGGTGAGCTTCTGTCTGATGTCCGCGTGAACGTCGGCCTCTGCGAGCCACGAGGTGAAGGAGTGTCTCAATGAATGGAAGCTGCGGCGCTTCACTACGTCGCCAGCTTCCACGATGTCACGAGGAACGCCAGCCGATGACATGATGCGTGTGAACGTCGTCGAGAGGGTGCCGGGAACACGGGTCGAGAGCACCGGGAAAAGGTTTCCTTGTCGTTCTCCAATCCATCCAAGCGCGGGAGGGGAAAGGGGAATGGAAATCGTCTTCTTGCTCTTGGAGGTCTTTGTCGGACGGATGACTAGGCGGGTGCCGTCGATGTGTGCCCGGGTGAGCTTCGCGACGTCGCCAAGGCGCAAGCCCGTGTGCGCGGCAAGCAGGATCATCCCTTTCCATTCATCGGAGGTCTGCGGGTGGTCGATCATCCGGCGAACCTCCTCGGCGGTGAAGGGGGCTCGCTCAGTCGAGTCCTCTTCGGACATTGGCTTGATGTCGGCGGCGACGTTGGCCTTGGCGAGCCTGGAAGTGACAGCGACATGGAGAGCGCGACGGAGGGCGGAAAGGTCCATGTTTACGGTCGAGGACCTTAGCCCTGTCGCCTTGATCTTCTCCAATGCCTTTTCCACCTGCGCAGTGGTGAGGTCGCCAACCGGGGCCGATGAAATCTTGGGGCCGAAATGCAGGACGAGCCGGCGCTTCATGTCCGCATAGATCCTGGCAGTGCTGTCGCCAACGTGGCGCTCCTGTGACTTCACCCAAGCGGCAAGGTGGTCTTGAAGGCTGACAACCTTGAAATCCGGGTTGGCGAGCCTGTGGAGGCGCTGAATGAGTTCCTCGGCACGAGCAAGAGTGAGCTCGCCGGCGATGGCCTCCCGGCTGGCGGCTTCGATGATCGCGGCAAAGGCTTTCGGGAGGTGTGGGGAATCCTTCCGCTTTTCCCGTTCCTTCGATTCGAGGTCGGCGGCGATTTCCTTTGCCTCACGCTTCTTGCTGGTGCCGGTGGAACGGGAGATGCGCTTGCCGTCGGAGTCGGTGAAGCGAGCGAACCAATTCGGGTTTCCTTTGTCTTTGTAGAGCGTCGCCATGGCTGAACGAAAGACTGAACAGAAAGCACGCGCAAACAAGCGAAATAGTGTTCAGTGTGCCTTGTAGCCTTAGGGGAATAAGGGATGCGGGGTAATAGGTCCTAGGTTCGAGCCCTAGTGTCGGAGCCATCATAAAAGCCTCAATCTTAACGGATTGGGGCTTTTGCCTTTTTGGGGATTCGAGCCCTGGTGCCACGCCTCTGTCAGACGGATTCCGAGTCAGTGTTCCGTCGTCTCATCATGGAAAGAGCAACTCCCCCGGCTGATCCCAGTGAGAACATCCTCGCGACTGCCCGACGCCAGCCCAGGCCTGCGCATTTTTTGCCGGAAACCGGGCGGAAATGGCCGGACCGTTGACCAGCGGGCGATCCCGTTCTAAACATCCGCCCACATCGATATGGACCTCACCACCACGGCATACGGCACCTGGAGCGGCGGACGCTTCATGCACTTCGGCGAAACCCTCCCGGAGGATCGCTTCCTCGGTTGCATCCGCACCGCTTACGAGGCGGGCATCCGCACCTTTGTGACCTCCGATGTCTATGGCGCGGGTCGCGCCGATCAGCTGCTGGGCGAGGCGCTGGTGGGCTATGATCGATCGACCTATTGCCTGGTGGGGACGATCGGCCATGATTTCTACGAAGGCCAGCGCGACGGCAGCCGTGGCTACCCACGCTTCACGGATCCGGCGC
Source organism: Verrucomicrobiaceae bacterium (assembly GCA_027487355.1). GTDB lineage: Bacteria > Verrucomicrobiota > Verrucomicrobiia > Verrucomicrobiales > Akkermansiaceae > Luteolibacter. Next base: position 266 of record JAIYDT010000117.1, on the reverse strand, counting down.
TGCGGGATGAATCCGGCTACAAGGATTTCCTGCGCTTCGCCTGTCAGAAGTCGCTCGAAAACTGCAAGGCGGAAAAGTTCGACCTGCTGATGCTCCACAATCCCGACGAGCGCGGCTACACCAGCGACGCGGTTTGGGAAGCGATGCGCACGCTCAAGGAGGAAGGCCTGGCGGATCGTCTCGGGATCGCTCCTGGGCCGGCGAACGGCTTCACGCTCGACCTCCTCTACTGCCTCGAAAACTTCGGTGAGCTGATTGATTGGTCG
>JAIYDT010000584.1 GCA_027487355.1 Verrucomicrobiaceae bacterium | reverse complement strand
TTCAAGTTCGCGTTGCTGGATGAGCGCGCGCAGTTTCACGAGAAGTTCGAGGACTACCAGGTGATGTTGGCGCGGGGCTTGAAGCGCTACAAGGATCACCCGGCCTACCTGCGGATCGAGGGGCGTCCGGCGGTGTATCTCTATCAGGTCGCCACCAAGCCAGGGCTGACCGCCGCCGAGTTTCCGCGGTTGAAGAAACACGTCGAGGCTGAGGTCGGGCCCGTTTACTGGATCGTGGATCAGATCGCCCACGATGCCAAAGCTGCCGCTGCCGGTGACCTTGATCGCGAGAAACGCATTCCCGCTGACTGGCTGGCCACGCCGGGGGTGGACAGCTTTGCGTTCTACAGCACGTTCTCGAATTTCAGGGCGCATGAGTACGACGCCCTCGTCGGGAAATACCGCTACCTGACCAAGCTGGCCCACGACGCGGGAAAGAAGATGCTGCTGCCCGTCCATCCAGGCCACGACAATTCCCACTTCGTGGACCAGCCCTACGTGATGCCGCGACGCGATGGCCAGACCCTGCGCGACTTTCTCCGCGCCGCCACCGAGGCCGGAGCGGACTTCATCATGGTCACGAGCTGGAACGAATGGCCCGAGTCCACCGTCATCGAACCTTCCTCCTCATGGGTGGACCCCTACCTCTATCTGAAAGTGCTGGCAGAGTGGAAGGGCCTGACCTTTGCAGTCCCACCGAGGCCGACGGCGGGAAACTAGCGGATAAGTTCACGAAGGGCGGCAGACAGAGCGAATGAAGACTTTGCGCATTTCCTGAAAGAACTTACCGAATTCGACAGTCACTACGAAGCGGTAAGGATTCGGGATTGAAGCCTTTCTGAAGGCATTCCTTCGATCCTGCTGGTTCCGTGGACTCCCTCAGATCCGCTCAGTCTCTTCAGAAGGTTTCCATTTTCAATTTGCCCCCAAACGCCCATGAAACGCTCCCTCATTCCAACAGGCACGACCGCGCTGGGCCTGCTCGTTCTGGCCAGCGGACTGGGTGCCGAGCCATCGAAGCCCGCGACTCCGGACCCAGCTGCCAAGCGACCGAAGTTTTCCAGCAAGATCCACATCCCGGTGAAACTCGCCGCCGAGGTCACGCCCTTGCCGCCCGCCGGGTATGAGAAGGTGTTTTCCGACGAGTTCGAGGGCGACAAAATCGACACGCAGAAGTGGGGCTTCCGCCTCGACAGCAAACTCCTCAGCACCCAGCGGCCGGAGAACCTTTCGGTGAAGGATGGCAACCTCCAGATCGCCCTGCGGAAGGAATCATCAGGAGGCAAGGAGTACACCGCCGGGGGCGTCATCAGCCGCGAGAAGTTCGTCTACGGCTACTACGAGGCCCGTTTCAAGACACCGCCTGCGGAGGGCTGGCACACCGCGTTCTGGGCCATGCGGAAACGCTTTCCCAACGAGCCGAAGGGACCGAGCGCGCTGCTGGAGCTGGACTTCTGCGAGCAGGATGGCGGTGATCCGAATTTCTACAGCTTCGGGGTCATCAACCAATCGCGCTATCACCAGAGGAAGAACCACCAATCCTGGAACGCCGGTCGCTGGGTCGTCGAGGACGCGCCCGATACGTCAGCGTCGTTCAATGTCTGGGGCTGCGAGTTCACGCCTGAAATCACGCGGTTTTATTTCAACGGCCGTCTGACGAAAGAAATCAGCTCCGCCGGATTTCCCCATGACGAGATGAACGTCTGGATGAGCGTCATCGCCAGCAACCTGAAGGGCGACCGCTGGGTGGACGACAGCAAGCTTCCGAACGTGGTTCAATGCGACTACATCCGCGTCTATCAGCATCCGAAGTATCGCGAGGCGGAAGCAGCGGTGCGCGCCGAGGTTCTTCGCCCCTTGCCTCCCCTGCCCCCGGCCAAGAAGAAGGACACTCCTGGCGGTCCAAAGCTCGATGAACTCAATTGAAAGCCACCCCATGAAATTTCCCTCCCTGCGATCGATCCGCCTGCGGATTCCTGCGATCTTGAGCGCCCTGATGGGCTTGGTTTCGGCCGAGCCGGGGAGCACCGCGCAGACCGCGTTCCGCCCCGGGCAGCCGTGGCCCGACAGCGCGGGTGTCCACCTCAACGCGCATGGGTTCTGCGTCCTGAATTTCGAGGGCCGTCACTACTGGTATGGCGCGCACAAGATCGAGGGCAAGACCGAGGACGTGAAGAACGAGGCGGGGGTCCGCTGCTATGTGAGCGATGATTTGATGAACTGGAAGGATCAGGGGCTGGTGCTTTCCGTTTTCGAAAAGGGCTCCCACCCCGATCTGGCGGAGGCCTTCATCCTCGATCGACCCAAGGTGATCTTTCAGGAAGCCACCAAGACCTTCCTGCTCTACTTCAAGCTCTATCCACCGAAGTCGAAAGGCGGGAAAAGCGGCAAGGACTACGCGTGGGTCGGCGTGGCCACCTCATCGAAACCGACGGGGCCGTTCGAATACAAGGGATACTTCCTCGGCAATCACGACAACTTCGGCACCGGGGACTTCGCCATCGTTCCGGACACCGACGGCTCGATCCATCACATCGCCGTCCGCAAGCCGGACAAGGCGCTGATTCAGGGTCGATTGTCCGACGATGGACTGAAGCCGGTGGGAGACTACAAGGTGCTGGAGGGCGTCACGATCGGCACGGAAGCGCCCGCGTTTTTCCGGCGGAATGGAAAGGTCTATCTCCTCGCATCGGAGACCTCCGGATGGAAACCCAACGCCGCCCGGATGTTCGTGTCCGACCAACTCGCGGGCCCCTACAAGGAGCTGCCTAATCCATGCCAAGGCGTGAATCCCGTCAACCAGCTCGGGCCCGACAAGACCTTCGGCGGTCAGAGCACCTTCGTTTACCAAGTGGCGGGTCGGAAGGACGCGTGGATCGCGATGTTCGACATCAACAAGCCTGAAGACCCGATCAACGCCGGCTACATCTGGCTGCCCATCGAGTTCGAAGCGGACCAGCCGGTCATCCGCTGGCGCGACACCTGGGACCTGTCTGTGTTTCCCAAACCCTAAACTCCCTTTCGCTCGAATGAACCCATCCAACACGTCCTTGTCCTTTCTCCTGGCTTTCGCCGTCACCACGACTGCGATGGCGGACAAGGAGCTCGCGGCCCCGGAGGTCGGGAAAATCCACAACGCGGGATTTGAATCCGGGACCTTGAGCGGCTGGAAAAACCTGAAGACCAAGCGTGCCGAGATTTCCAGCAAGGCCCATGCAGGCCAGCATGCGATGGCCCTGGGACCGGAAAGTGGAAACTGCAGCCAGGAGGCCAAGATCCGACCTAACAGCCGATATCGCGTGTCGGCATGGGTCCGGACCGACGCCGGTTCCGAGCAGGTCGAACTCACTGTTAGAGATTTCGGCGGGTCGCCGGTGTCCATCGCCAGTGCGCTGCCGGAGTATACGAAAGTCGTGGTCGAGTTCACCTCGGCGCGGACCTGCAACACCGTTCTGATCGCGCTGAAGCATCCCTCCGGGCCGGGCAAGGGATATGCTGATTCGCTCGAACTGGAGTATCTCGGAAAAGCCCCGGAGCCGACCATTCAGGAATTCGTGACGCCCACCGTGCCCGCCCCGCAATCCGAAGGCGGAGTGGAGAACCTTCCCGACAGCGCCATGAAGTGGTATCTCGACGCCCGATTCGGGATGTTCATCCACTGGGGCGTCTATTCATCGATCGACAAGGGCGGCGAGTGGGTCATGCACAGCAAGGTCATCCCGCCGGACGTCTATCGGGCCCGCGCGGAGGACCCGGAAAAGGGGTTCACCGCCGCGAAATTCAAGCCCGCGGATTGGGCGGAACTGGCGAGGAATGCCGGGATGAAATACACCGTTCTCACCACCAGGCACCACGATGGCTATGCCTTGTTTGACAGCAAGCATCCCAACAGTTGGACCAGCGCCAAGCATCTCGGTCGCGACCTGATCAAGGAATACACCGACGCGGTCAGGAAAGCCGGGCTGCATGTCGGCCTCTACTACTCGCCGATGAGCTGGCGTTATCCGGGCTACTACAATGTCAGTGGAACCGGCTGCAAACCGAACGTCTGGGGCTACACCGCCGAGCCCTGGCACAAGGAAAACGCACGGCTCATGAAAGAGGAGGTCTATGAGCAACTCGGCGTGCTCCTCAGGAACTACGGCCCGATCGAATACATGTTCTGGGATGGCGGCTATCTTGGACAGAGCACCGATCGCCCACTGGAAGACCGTTTCTGGGACAGTGGAAAGTATCAGGACCCCAAGGGCGAATGGCAGGTGGGTGAGGCTTATCAGGACAAGGAGGAATCCTCCGGCAAGGCCCTGGGAGTCATGGGCATGGTCCGCAAGCACCAGCCGCAGATGATCGTCAACGAACGCTTTGGGTGGATCGGTGACGTGCATGGCGAGGAGGGCTCGGCCGCCACCACCGGCAACATCCGCAACGAGCAGACCATGGAGAAATGCGCCTCGGTCCAGAAAGGCGGCTGGGGCTATGTGCCGAATGCCGCCGTCATGAGCTTCGAACAGGTCGCCGTCCATCTTTCCAACTGCGCGGTGCGGAACATGAACTTCCTCCTCAACGTCGCGCCCGATCGGGAAGGCGTGATTCCACAGAACCAGCAGGAGGTCCTGCTGCGGACCGGCGAATGGCTCAAGAAAACCGGACCCGCGATCCACAACACCCGCGGAGGCCCGTGGCAGCCGCTTCATGGCGAGTATGGTTTCACCTACGCAGGCAACAACATCTACTGCCACATCTACCAGGACTACCGTCACAAGGCCACCGGGACCTTCACGACCCAGTCCATCGGCGCCAAGCAGGTCGCCAAAGTCACCAACCTCCACACCGGTCAGGAGCTGCCGTGGAAAAAGAACGACAACCACACGATCACCATCGAGCAGGTCGACTACGCTCAAACGCCTGACGTGACCGTCCTACAGCTTACGCTGACCGGGGGTGTTTATGGAGATTAATTTCTCTCGGGTCATCTACGCCAACGGATACCCAGGATTCCAGTCAATCGTTGAGCTTTGGCAACGGCTGGGATTGAAGGGCAATTCTGACCTCAGGAGGTCGAAGTCGAGGGGCAGGACGTAACTCGAAGCTTGTGTGAGCCTCAAACGAAGGCAGCCTGAGATGAATTCACGATGAAAAGGTCGATCCTGAAATCATTCACTACGTTGCTGCTGGCCTGCCTGGGGACGGCTCGATCGGAAGCGGCCACCACAAAGCCGGTGGAAGTCGCGTGCGGAGTAGTGTACTCGCTTTCGGCACCGTCACTCTACGGGTCTTGGACGTCAACGATACCCCAGAGGATGGGAGGAGCTGAGTGGAATCGAATGATCCACCTGCTTTATTCCCCTTACGTGGCTCTAAAAAATACCACCAATCGTCCGGTTGTATTGGCTACCACTCCGACCATCTACTTCAATCAACCCCCGCTCAATCTCAAGTTTACTCGAATCGCCAGCACAATGGCTGGAAGTATCACTTCGCAAAGCGTTCCATTAAACTGGATGTATGTCTCTTCAAATTTTGAAAAAACCTTTACTATGACATTGTACAGCGAAGTGGTGAATGGAGTTGGAAGCGGAAAGCTGAGTATTCCCGCAGGAGGGACTCGGATTTTGACTCCCGACTTCAACCAAACCACGACACTGGCAAGCCGTTACGATTGGCAAAACCACCTGACAGGGGACATCAAGGCTTCCCCGGGATGGAAGGGAACTGCGAACGGGTTCTCGGTGAGTTGGCTGTCTGGCCGATCCTCGACTTCATTCAATGGGGGCCTGGGCGTCTTCGCGACACGCTCGACGGATTCTTGGGACGTGGAATGCAATTTTTTGGGTCCGAAGGGAAACTGGCGCATCTTCAAACTGCTTCCCGATCAAAGTCCCTTGGAAACCCCAGATACAAACCGGGAGATTACCACCTTTCCATTCAATCTCGGTAACATTCGTTCGACCGTATCGACAGCCTCCATGGCGGTGGACTTGTTTCAACCGGCCTATCTTCAGCCGATATCCGGGATGTTTTCCGTACTTGGTCGCCCCGATTTCCAGTCAACCCTTGCAGTGCTCTCCGACTCCGACTCGAACGGCCTTCCTGACGAGTGGGAGTTCCAGGCTTTCAACCAACTCGGAGTCTCGCCCACAGCCGATGCGGACGGAGATGGTCTGAGCAATCTCTTCGAGTATGTCTCCGGCCACTCCCCGGTGAATTCAGGCGAAAAATTCGTCCAGCAGTGCAGCAAGCAGGAGAGTGGCAATCTGGTTCTGACCTGGTCGAGCCTTCCCGGCCGCAGTTACGGGATTGAACGGTCGGACAATCTCGCCTCCTGGACTCCGGTCGCGACCGTATCCGCCGCAGCCTCCCCCGCTGTCAGCACTTCATTCGATCTTGGACCCCCAAGCTCCTCCGCAGCCTATTTCCGAATCAGGCTCTCTGTAGCACCTTGAGGCAAGACAAGCAAGACTCCACCAAACTGGCGTAGAAGTGATAAGGGGCAGTTGCGGCGAGGTCTGAAAGTTACCAGTCCCAAAATTCAAGTGTTGAGAATCCCCCCTCCCCCGCTAGCGACTTTCCCCATGGCACGACCGGTTAGATATGATTCTGCAGGGGCGGTGTATCATGGATGGTTCGCCCGTGGCAGGAATCTTCCGCAGGCAGGCCGCGCACTCCGTTCTTCCAGCTCAGCCTCACGGTTTGCCCACAAACCGATCAAACTCGTCTGAATCAAACGGGGACGCTGCCTTCAGACGCATGAACGGGAGATTCCCTCCGCCCTCTGGACCGAGGTAGTCGGATTTCTCCTTGGACCAGTTGAAACTCTCCTTCGGACTGAACTTGCCGGTTTCAGCGTCCGGAGGCCCCAGCTCGATGGCGAAGACGTCCGGTTCATGGGTGGCAACCAGCTTCCACGACCACTCCGTTTCATTGAAACCACTTTCCTTGAGCACGATGTTCAGCGATGGGCGTTGATCACGTGTCACCGGCAGGATGTGCAGCACCTGGGCCCCGCCGAAGTTGATGGTGCCGACTTCATCCACCACTCCATCGCCATTGACGTCCTTGAATTCGGAGTGGTCGTCGATCGAGTTTGCATTGCAATAGTAGGGAATGATGGCTCCATCCGCATCGATGAGCATGATGTGACCCTTGGGCGCATCCCGGTGCTCGAAGATGTTCGATGGAAATACCGCATACACGGGTGGCCCCTTCTTTTGCGGGCACACAACGACGTGTCGCAAGGGTCTGAAGATCCGCTCAGGCGCGGTTGTCTTGGTTCGGTATTTCTGCCACGAAAGGATCGTCCGGAAGGCCTCATCCCGCTGGGCTGGATCAGAGAGTTTTGACACCGTGGGATCGACGCTTTTCGGGAGTTCTGGAACCACCTTGATCGGACCGCCATTGTAGTCCTTCCACTTGTCAGCACCTGCAGCGAGAAGCAGCTTTGCCAAGGCTCGCCGGGGATCCGGCTCATCGCCTGGTTCAGGTTCGCCGTCCAAAGTCCAGGCGACGTCGGCAAATGCGGTTTCGCCTGCATCGTCCGTAGCGATTACGGATATCCCCCGGTCGATCAAAAGTCGAATGGCCTCGAGATCGATCTCATTCTTGTGACGCATCTTGTGCAGGGCATTCTCTCTTACCCTGTTCTGAGCGTTCACCTCAGCTCCCGCATCCAGCAGGACTTTGAAGACCTTGGCGGGGTGATCCAACTGATCGGCGGCCATTAGAAGAGCCGTGTCTCCATCGGTATTGCGAGCGTTCACATCGAGACCCAAGGAAAGGATTCTTTGGACCACCTTCTCACAAGGCTCTTCGACCAGACCGGATTTAACAGTGTCGAAGATCAATTCCACTGGGGCTAACTTTCCGACCTTTTTGGTGTTGCCCAGTTGGTAGGCATTCTCGGAATCAATCGGCCTATTCCTGCAATACCTCTGATTCGGCTCTCGGTTTGGAATTAAACTACCGGAATCATCCAGGAACCCTTCCCGCCCATCGGAGGTCTGGATGAAGATTCCGCCACCGAGAATCTCGGACCGCAGCAGACCTGGTTGCCAGACGAACTCGTCCTTCTTGTCGATCACCGCTCCCTTCCCTCCCACATACACAGGGCAGACTTCACCGACGAAATCCCATGTATGCTCGGTGTCGAATCGCGGTTTGATGACCCACTTCCCCGCCTTGTCG
>JAIYDT010000221.1 GCA_027487355.1 Verrucomicrobiaceae bacterium | reverse complement strand
GTTCAATCATGATCGAAGTTCCACCTGCGCGCATTCCTGAGGAGCCCGGTGCGGTAATTCCGCACGCCGGGATCTGCGAGGGGGGCGTCGGGCAACCGACGTCTCTACCTTGATCGACAATGAAAAGAATCATCCCAGCGGCCGCCGTCCTCGCCCTCGTCGTTGCGGGAGGTTTTGCGTTCCAGGTCTGGGGACAAATCTTCGGTGCTGGTTCTAGTCCCGAGGAAACTGCGAAGATCATCGTTCATGACGACAAGTTCGGCATGCGTGGACGAGAGAAGGCAATCCAGTATGGAGACCAGATAATTCCCTTTATTGCAGAAGAGTCCAAGGACTTCCGAGAACTCAATGGGCGCAACTCGTTCTGGATTGCTGAGATTCTGGGGTCGATTGACTCAGAACTATCTCGCAAAACCCTGAAGGGACTTTACCAGCGTAAGGATGCTCTTTCGGTTTTGGTCGGTTCGATTGGCTTGTGCATGCATGGTGCATACCCCGAGCAAATCAACGAAGACTCAAATCTGGTGAGGATTGTGAGGAAGGCTGAATCTCAGACTGAGACGCAACTGGCGATCATTGCTCTCGGTTATTCAGGTTCAGTCGAAGCGCTCTCAGCGCTTCACTATCTACTTTCAAAGAGACCCAATGATTATTGGCACCAAGCACACGCGTGCGAGGCGTTGGCTCGTATACGCAGCACGAAGTCCATTCCCGTTCTTCGCTCGTGCCTCCAAGATCCGGAATTTTATGCGCTGTCAGAGGCCTATCGGGTCGCGACGTCCCTTGGCGACAAGGAATCAACAGCACTTGCAATCGGACGAGTGTCGAAGGACCTCGAAGGGAAGAACTCGGGTTTCCTTATCGATGAACTGGAGAAAGTCACAGGGAAGAAGCACGGTTACAACAAAGAGAAGTGGGAAGCTTGGTGGAGGAGTGATGGGGCAGACTGGCAGATCCCTAAGAAGTTTCTCGTTGAATGGGATGAGCAACCTAAACAATACTAATGTCGAATCGGGTCCCCGGGAGTAGTTAGCTCCCGGGTCCCACACCACCCTGCGTACGGCTCCGTACAGGGCGGTTCCAATCAGACTCGGGCATCAGGCCCGTAGTGAAGAACCATCCAGATGGCTCTCAGGTCTGGAACTCCTTGTTCCTCCAGCCAACGGTTGTTCAGCGCGTGTCGCACAATCTCATTCTGACTCATCCGCCAGTAGCCTTTGCGACTCCGCGTCGCCATGTGGACCGTGACAGGATCTGCTCCCAACGCGATCAGGTTCCGGCGACGCGTGCGCGGCTGCCTCCATTGCTTCCAATAATACAACCTCACCCGCCGCCTGACCCACACTGACAGCGCCAGCACCTCCTTGTAGGTGGAGCTGAGCTTGTAGTAGTTGAGCCATCCTTGGACGTAGAGTTTGAGCTCGTCGATGACGTCTGCCACCCGGTGCCCTCGGTTGCGACTGGTGATTTGACGAATCCGCTCCTTGAAGCGGTGTTGCGCCTTGTCCGTCCACGCGAGCTTGGCCCGGTTGTTCAATCGGTAGCCGAGGAACTCACAGGTTTTGAGCGGCGCAGCGCGGCTTTTGGCGCGGTTGACGATCAGTTGCAGGCGTGCTTCGCAGTATCGGATCAACGATGCCAGGACCCGTTTGGCCGCGTTCGCGCTTTTCACCAGCACGATGAAGTCATCGGCATATCTCGCGAATTTGTGTCCGCGTGATTCCAATTCCTTGTCGAGTGGATCGAGCACGAGGTTGGCCAGCAGGGGCGACAAGGGACCACCCTGCGGCACTCCCTGAGGCGTGGCCTCGCGGGTGCCATCGGGCAGCTCCACTCCGGCCCGCAGATAGCGCCCGATGAGTCGCAGCGTCATTCGACACCGGACCTTCTCTAACAGCGCATTCATGAGGCGATCGTGGTTGACCGTGTCGAAGAACGATTTGAGGTCGCACTCCACGGCGTGGCGGCGGCCTTCCTTCCAGCCGGATTCCATTCCGGTCACCGCCATGTGGGCGGAGCGGCCGGGACGGTATCCATAGCTGTGTTCGCTGAAGTCCACTTCGTAAAGCGGCCCCAGCACTTGCGCGACGGCTTGCTGGATCACGCGATCCAGCACCGTCGGGATGCCCAGCGGACGCGGTGTCCCGTCGGGTTTCGGAATCCACACCCGTCGGACGGGTGCGGGCCGGTAGTTTCCGTTCCTCATCGCAGTGGCAATCCTCGGCCATTGCTCCCGCGCAAACGCCGGAAAGTCCTCGACGGTCATGCCGTCGATCCCCGGAGCCCCCTTGTTCGCCTTCACGCGTTGCCACGCTCGGGCGAGGTTTTCCGGTTCAAGGATGTCCTCGATCATGGTTGGTTCTTGAGGGGCTCCATGCTTCTCGCCGCCACGGCCTTCAAGCTCACCTCGCCGTCCGGCGTCATCGGTTGGCTTGTCCGCAGCGGGGTCGATCCCCTCCTCATTGGTTCGGTCCTTCATCGGTTGAGGCCTCCGGTATCGTTGTTTGCACGGGCATCGCGCCCCCGGCTCGTGTTCCCGACTACTATGACCTCTGCTGACTTCTCAGAGGCTGACGCCCGTGAGATTTGCCTCCGGCCATCTCCGCTTCGCTCCGATTCCCCAGGTAATGGCACGTTGCTCCACCGCACTGCCGCCGGATTTACCTCCACAGGCATACCAATCGACTTCGCTGTGTTGTGCCAGCTCGTCGCACCGTGTCGGCCTTCTATCCGGTTCTTGTCCATCAGCTCGCGGTTTTCCCATAGCCTTCCTTCACGCGGTCGGTCGCCCTTCCGCGCTTGGCCTCTGGTGGTGGTTTCATTTCATTTCTGGTATTTCCACAGGGGACTTGAACCCCATTTACAACGTGCCCATGCTGGGCACACACAAGCCGCGTCATGCAACCTCTACCAGCCGCCCTGTTTCGATGATTTCACCTGGCTACAACCCCAACCCCGTGATCGACGTGCGCCCTCGCTGGTAGTGGTGCACGCGCTCATCGTTGCCAGTAAATTCAAGATCCAAATGCGGAACGAAGCCAATCAACGTTACGAAGAGTTATCCAAGCAGTTCAAGCAACTCGCGGAGGAGCGTCGTCTATCGGAGCCAGTCATTCTGTCTCAGGATTACACTTTTCGGACTGCTACGGGCACAGTCGAACTCAGTGCATGTTTTGAAGGGAAGAGGGACTTGATTCTCATCCACAACATGGGGGTGTGTTGCTCGTGGTGCACCATGTGGGCTGACGCATTCAATGGTGTGCAAGCCCACCTCAGGAATCGGGCTGGTCTTCTTTTGCTGTCTCCAGATCGCCCTGAGGTGGTTGAGGAGTTTGCAAGCTCCAGAGGTTGGAAGTTTCCAGTAGCGTCCGCGAAGGGTTCTGGATTCACAAATGCCTTGGACTTCGGCACAGACGACGAGCCCTGGCCAGGATTATCAACGTTTTACAAGAACGACGAAGATCAGATCGAGTGGGTCAGTGCAGAATGCTTTGGGGATTTTGATCTATTCTCTCCGGTGTGGCATATGATTGGACGACTGAAGAACGGCGTAGGTGACTGGAAGCCTGAGATCACCTATTAACCAAATGACTAACAAGAAGTCGGCACATCCAACGGTGAGTTACGTCTCAATTGGAATTCCAGCTTCCCTCCCCACCGTGGATGGCCCATACGTTGCGAAAAGTGAAACGTCTTCTTCCCATTCTGGTTCTCACCACGCTTTCCATCATCGGTTGCGAGAAAGCTAAGGACGGGGTTGTTGCCACGGCAGCATCTTCTGACCGCCATCGGGAGGCGGTTGCCAGGTTTCAGGGCGCACAGAAGCGCTTCAAGGAGCTTATCGCGACTGTCAGGGATGAGAATAGCTTCGATGCAGCGAAGCCTGGGCTAGACAAGGTAGTGTCCGAGTGGCGGGAGGTCTCGGCCACGCTTAGCCAGCTTCAGCCTCCCGCGGACAAGCAGCAGGCGGAGATCCGCACCCTGATTGCTGATGGTCACCGAAGAACAGAGCCTACGGGAGAGGACATGCTGAGCTTGATGTCAATTGAGAGTCGTGAGGCGGAGGTTACCAAGTGGCTCGAAGAATTTGCTGAGGCAGGCGGCAAGGCCATGTTAGAGATGTCGCGTCTCTACGGCCCTACAGACTACGCTGCCGAATCGGGGAAGGATGCCGGAATTGATCCAGGCAGCGGTGCCCGGCTTATCGAAGGCCCGCTCTTAGAAGCGATGAAGAAGGACGAAGCCGGCACCGGGCAACCCGCTAAACGCCCTGAGTCGAAGTCGGAGGGTGGCAACAAACCTCAACCTGAAGCGGGGGGAAGTTCCCGATAGCGGGTGCCAGGCCCCGACGTTACCGGAACCCAAGTGCAGGCACCAAAATCTGGCGCACGCGGTCCCAATCGACCGATTCGCCGGGCAGGCTTCGCAAGGTCACGAGCACGGGCTCGTCCCCGCTAGACCCCAGGGTGATGCGGCGCAGGCTGGTGGCGAGCCAGTAGTCCATGGGCGAGGTGAATTGTTTGGCGCCGTTGTCGAAGAACCAGAGGGCTTCGCACTTCTCGTCACCTTTGGCCAGGGAGACCCGGGTGGCCTCGCCGGAGGATACCTTGACCAGGGTCTTGGACTGGATTTGCCAGCCGGCGCCGGAAAAGCAGTAGGCCGGATCGTGCACGGCGTGGCGGTTTCCGGTGCCGTCTATGACGGAAAGGACCAGGCGTCCGCCACCTCGCATGGCGATGAGGAATTGGGCGCTTTCGGCCTTGCCGAGGAAGGCGCGGTCCTCGGCGGAGAGGTCGAGCGGGCGCGCTTGGAAATCCGGACTGGAGCCGGGCAGCGAGGCGAGCCGGTCGTGCGCGGACTTAAGAGGGATCATCGGCCATCCTACCGCGATGCCCACGGTGAGAGCGAGTGTGATCCAAAGGATGCGTTGTTTCATGATTTCGGGACGGAGGTGGAGGATGAGGGCTTCAGCTGTGGCACGACGATCAGCAAGGCCACGAGTGCGGCGAAAACGGGTCGTTCCCAGCCTGCGAGTCCGCCGGATTTCAGGTGGCTGAGAAACCACCCGCTGGCAGGCAGCCAGGCGGCGGCGGCCATGGTCGTGACGATCCCGGAGAGCCTCAGACCGGAAAGCCCGGTGACTGCGGTGGCGAGCGCGAGGTGTAGGAGCAAATTCACCCCGCCCATGGAGCCCGCCGCACAGAGGAACAGGGAAAGACCGATCCAGGCGAGGCCGGGGGTGGCGCGTTGCTTGAAAAAGACGATCGACAGCGGGACCAGCCAGATGAAAAAGGCGAGCGGCGCGCCGCGTGAGTAGAGGTCGGTCCGCCACGCTTCGATCAGGGAAGGAACCGCCTGCCACGCCGCGAGGGCCGAGGTCGCCAGCGGCAAGGCGATGCCGGAGAAGCTGGAGGGTGGCGAAGGTTTCATGAGGAGCGGACGATTTTCGACGAAACCACGGGTGCGGGAGCGAGCAGGATCGAGAGGCCCTTGGTCATGGCGAGGACGGCACCGAGCACGGCCAGTCCGGTCAGTCCGTGAACCGCACCGCCGGCGGTCTGCGTGTCGAACGAAAGCGCGATGCCCGAGAGGATCAGGATCCGCAGCAGATTGGCGATCCAGACGATCCCCGGCAGCAGGCAGAGCAGCAGGACGAAACGCCGGGTCGGGCGGATTTCATAGGCACCGAGTGCGATCCCAGCCAGCAGTGTGAGTTGCAGGAGATTCCATCCAGCGCAGGCAGCCTCGATTTCGATTGGCACGCCCATCACGTTCAGATGCGTGCCCTCGCGGGTCGCCGGGATTTCCACCAGCCGGAAGAACAACTCCGCGACGGCGGCGGAGGAAAGCCGGAACGCCCACCCGATGGACTGCCACTCGATGACCAGCCATGGAAACGAAAACAGCGCCAACCAAGCCAGACGCCCGCGCCGCGGTTGGGGGGCGAATCCATGGAAGGCCCAGAGAAAACAGAGCAAGGTCCAGCCGAGCGCGAGCACGGTGATGCTCCCGACGAACCAGCCGATTGCAAAAACCGCCGCCCCGGCGATGGCGAGAAGTTGCGCCTTCTTCGGAAAAGGACCAGCCGTTGGCACCCAGGGCCGGCCCAGCAGAAACGCGAGCGGCAGGCCGAAGGCAAGCGGCAGTGAATCCTCCGGCGCAGCCAGCCATTGACGGTCGCGCACCCAGATCGCCACCGCCGCGAGCAGCAGCCCGATGCCACTGATCCACAACTGTCGCTTCCGGGTCATGGCTTGGCGGACTTCTCCGCTTCATCGATCTTGAGAAGATTTTTCCTGAAACTCGGTTCCTCTGGAAATTTCCGTGCGAGCGCTCCGGTCCATTTCCGCGCCTGTTCGAAATCCTTCGCGGCGAAGGCTTCCTTCGACAGGAAAATCATCGCGTCCGCCGAGGTCTCGCCGAGTTCCTGATAGATCCGAATCGTCTCCTGCCGCGATCCTTCTGCTAGAGCGGCGCGGGCGAGGATTTCCTTACCGGGAGTGCTGGCCGCGAGGGCTGGCGAGGCGAGCGTGATTTCCCGCGCCTTGGCGTGCTGGCCGCGATCCAGTTCCGCCAGCGCCAGGGTCCACGAGGCGCGGGCCGCTTGCGGCGAGTTTCCGGCGGCGACTTTTCCGAGCAAGGCCAGCCCGCCGTCCACGGCGCCGGAGGTGAGTTGGATCTCGCCGAGCAGCAGGTCGGCGGCGGCGCTGCGGGCGGGGAGGGATTCGAGCCACTTGCGGGCGGGTTCCTTGCCGTCCCGGGCGAGCAGGGACTTGGCATAGCCGTAGTCGAAGCCGTCCGGCATGTCGCTGTCCGCGGCGAGATTTTCCGCATTGCCGACGATCACCGCGGCACCGGACCAGCCTGAGGCGAAGAGGATGGCGACGGCTGCATTGGGTTTCGCGAACCACTTTTCGAAGCGTTTGGATTCCTCCTCTGTGCCGGTGCGGTTGGCCCACCTTGCGAACTCCACCAAAAACGGATGCTCGTCTGGAGACACGTCCGGGACGTAGCGCCCGGCGAGGCTCAGCCGCGCATCCTTGCCCTGGCGGACATTGAGCTGGGCGAGCAGACGGAGCGCCAGTTCAGGTTTCAGCTGTTGCGCTTCCCGGGCAAAGCCATGGTCGAGCAGGCCTTCAGCGGATTTCAGGTCGCCGCTGCGGATCGATTCCAATAGCCGGAGCCAGACGATCTCCGGCCGTTGGTCGCCGCCGCGAATGGATGCGAGCGGGATTTCCAGCGAGGCATTCCAAAAGACATTGGCCGGCAGCGCGGCGAGCGAGGAGTTGAGCTCCTTCCAGCCAGCCTGGCGGGAGGGAGGCAGCGGCTTGCTCAGCGGCACTCCGGAAACGCGCGACCAGAACCAGCTTTTCAATCCATAAACTCCCAGTCCGGTGTCTTCGGCCGCGTCCCGCCAGGTTTCCGCAGCGGCGGCCGGATCGCCGGTGCGCAGATAGAAATTGGCCAGGATCTCCCGGTGGAGCGGGTTTTTCCGCTCAGACAGGACTGCGGCGACATAGTCGAGCCTCGCATCCGCGATCCGTCCGCCCGCTTCCTCGATCTGAGCGCGGAACGAAAGGATGTCGGCGTTTCTCGGATCTGCCTTGAGACCCTCGTCCAGGCTGGTCATGGCTTTCCACGGTTCCTTGGCCTCCAGCAGGGCGATCCGGGCATACCGGAGCGCGTCTTCCGGACCGGTGAGAACCGCGGATTTCAGAAACGCGAGGGCCTCGTCCGGCTTCTTCCGGGCCAACAATTGGTCCGCTTCCAGCAGGACCCACTGTCCGGCCAGTGCTGACTTGGACTTCCAACGCGCCGCGATTTCCTGATAGGTCGTGAAATCCCGCGCCTGCACCGCCTCACGGGCCAGTTCCAGATCGGCGGATTCCCGCAGTTTCGGTTCGACCCAGGAGGCGTCTTCCTTGCCGATCGCCATGCGCATCAGGCCAGTGTCGCGAACCGAAATCGCCTGCTTGAGCTCGGCAATCCGGACGTCGCGTTCCTTGGCGGCGCGAAGAGTGGGATCTGCTATCCCTGCCAGAGCAGAACGGGCCGAGACGAAATCCCCACTCGCGATCCCCTCTTGGATGGCGGATGATGAAACGGTCGCCCGTTTCGCCACCACGCCCTGTCTCCAGAATCCGAAACCAACGGCGAGGCCCAGCAACGCCAGCAGCGCGCCGAGCCCCTTCTTTTTGAAGTTCGATACCACAGAGATGCTTACTATCGGCATTCTCCGTGGGAATCGATGAAAAACATCAGATCCTGCGGCGGCGGGAGAATCCGAAGAAAGCCATCCCGCCCAGCAGCGCGCCGACCGCCAAGGACGGTTCCGGAGCTCCGAGGCCGGCGACGTTCGCCTTGCCGATCTCGACCGCGAAAACCAGGTCGTTGTAATCCCGGTCACCGCCGCCCTTGATGTCCTCGAAGCCGATGACGAGGTAAGCCGAGCCATTCTCGGCAAGGCTGACCGCGTGAACGAGGCCGTCCATGTTCAGGCTGGTGGTTGTCGAGAAGAAGTCCTTGCCCCCGGTCGCTCCGTTGGCGATGAGGAAGAAATCGAGCGCGGTTCCGGCCTTGAAGGCGCCGAGGTCCACGAAATCGCCGGGGAGCAAGGGTTCATTGGAGGTCCTGATCAGTTTTCCGCTGCCTGCGAGTCCCACGGGGCTTGAGGCGTTTGGAAAGATCAAGGCTGCATCCTCGCTGAGAGGGCCGCCGCCGGTGGTGGAGATGCCGAGGGTGTTGAGATAAGCCGCGCCTTCTCCGAGGAAATAGACCCGGGCAGTCGAGTCGAAGCTGAGGACCAGCTTGGAAGGATCGACCGAAATCGAGGCTGCCAATTTCGAGTTGATGGTCTTGTATTCACCGAGGTTCTTGTTGACCAGCTTGAGCATGGCGGGGAGCACGTTGGTCTGGAAAGCCTTCGAGGCATCGTCGGAGGCGGCGACCTGGACCTTGTCCACGATATCCAGCTTGTAGGGGCGGGCTGCGGATTGCACCGGGCTATCGACTTGAGCGATTGCGGAGATCGCAAGGCCAAGCCATGCGAGGGGGGCGAGTAGGTGTTGTGTGTTCACGTCGCCTAACTTGCCCGAGGGTCTGATCATGCACAAACTCAAAACGTCGTTCTACGCGATT
>JAIYDT010000474.1 GCA_027487355.1 Verrucomicrobiaceae bacterium | reverse complement strand
TTCAAGGCACGCGTGGCCAAGAGCAAGTTCGGCTCGATGCCGCTCTTCGCCAAGTCGGGCAAGGGCTACCTCGCCCTGCAAGGCGACCACGGCTCCATTTCCTTCCGCAACATCAAGGTTCGCCCATTATGAACAAACTCAACGACAGCCACTTCTCGTTCAAGTGCCCGATGTCCTTCGAAGGCATGACGCCTTCGGAAAATGGGCGCTTCTGTGATCAATGCCGCAAGGAGGTCTTCGATCTAACAGATTGCTCGCTGGAGGAGGTCGCGGAGCTTCAGAAAAAGCACGGACCCATCTGCGGCTCCATCCGCGTGGCCCGGGCGGCGGCGGTGGTGGCAATGTCCCTATCGGCTGCGGCCTGTCAGGACGGCAAGTCAACGGACCACATTCCTAGGCTGCACGATTCCAAGGGCGGCATCAGCGGTGGGATGATCTATTTCCCGCTGGTTTCGCTCTTCGGCGAGGGGAAGGAGTGACATTGGACTTGCGGCTCATGGTTGGCTCTCGCTTCGTGGATTCGGCCAAGCGGCAATCTCCAGAGCATCTGATCACGGCGGTTCGACTCTCGATCCCGGCAGGGATCGGAGAGATCAGCCCCAGGTCGACTTGTCCTCCGAAGCCTCGGCGAAAAAGGAGGCTGTATTCCGGCCGACCACCCGAGGAATCGTTCAAACAGATTCGACCCCGGCCGTGGGTCGCAGCAGCGTGCGAAGGCAATTGATTGCCGACGCTTCTGGCACGCCTTTCAGGGTGCAAATCAAAAGACAAACCAACCCGGGGTGGTCGCTAGCGCTCGACCCCGGGCTATTGGCTGAAATCCCTTCAGGATATGGATGCGCGGCAGTCACCTTCTCCAACCCTTGAGTGCCTTGTGGGCAAGGTGGAGGGCTTAGTCCCCGCTCTTCAACACCTTGATGAAGGCATCTTGCGGGATGTTGACCTTGCCGATGGCCTTCATCTTTTTCTTACCTTCCTTCTGCTTCTCGAGAAGCTTCCGCTTACGCGAAATGTCGCCACCGTAGCACTTGGCGGTGACGTCCTTGCGCATGGCGGAGATGCTTTCGCGGGCGATGATTTTCCCGCCGATGCAGGCCTGGATGGCGACGACGAAGAGCTGGTTCGGAATGACGTCCTTGAGGCGTCCGGCGAGCGCGCGACCGTAACCTTCCGCCTTGTCGCGGTGGACGATGGTGGCGAAGGCCTCGATGGATTCACCGGCGATCATCATCTCCATTTTGACCATGTTGGCGGCGCGATAGCCGGCGTGCTCATAGTCCATGGAGCCGTAGCCGCGGGTGCAGGACTTCAGGCGGTCGTTGAAATCGACGAGGATCTCGGCCAGCGGCAGCAGGCAGGAAAGCATGACGCGGGATTCGTCGATGGTCTCGGTGTTGCTGACCTCGCCGCGCTTTTCCATGACGAGCGACATGATGTCGCCGATGTACTCGCCGGGGATCATGACGAAGACCTTCACCAGAGGCTCGCGGACCTCCTGGATGACCTGGGAGTCCGGGAAGAAGGAGGGATTGTCGACGATGAGTTCCTCACCGTTGGTCTTGGTGACCTCGTAGATCACCGACGGGTAGGTGGAAATGACGTCCATATTGAACTCGCGGCGGAGTCTTTCCTGGATGATTTCCATGTGGAGCAGGCCGAGGAAGCCGCAGCGAAAGCCGAAGCCGAGGGCGGTCGAGCTTTCCGACATGTAGGTGAAGGCGGCGTCGTTGATCTGGAGCTTGCCCATCGCCGTCTTCAGCGCCTCGTAGTCGGAGGCGTCGATCGGATAGATGCCGGAGAAGACCATCGGCTGGATCTCCTTGTAGCCGGGAAGTGGCTCGGCGCAGGGGTGGGTGGAGTCGGTGAGGGTGTCGCCGATCTTCGCCTCGTCGGCTGACTTCATGTTGGCGATGACGTAGCCGACGTCGCCGGCGACGAGTTTTTCGCGGGCATTCATCTTCGGGGTGAAGACGCCGACTTCCTTGATTTCGTACGTCTTGTTGGTGGCGAACAGCTTCACCCGCTGGCCCTTTTTCACGGTGCCGGAGAAGATTCGGACGTAGGAAACGACGCCGCGGTAGGTGTCGTAAATCGAGTCGAACACGGTGGCGCGGAGGAGCTTGTCGGGGTTCTCGACGGGAGCCGGGACGCGGGCGACGATGGCTTCCAGGATGTCCTGAATGCCGATGCCCGCCTTGGCGGAGGCGGGGATGGCGTCCTCGGCGGGAATGGCGAGAATTTCCTCAAGCTGACGCTTGCAACGCGGCACGTCAGCGGCCGGGAGGTCGATCTTGTTGAGGACCGGGATGATGACAAGGTTCTGCTGGAGCGCGAGGTGGAGGTTCGCCACGGTCTGGGCCTCCACGCCTTGGGCGGCGTCGATCATCAGGATCGCGCCTTCACAGGCGGCCAGCGAGCGGGCGACCTCGTAGGAGAAATCGACGTGGCCGGGGGTATCGAGGAGGTTGAGCTTGTAGGTGATGCCGTCCTTGGCCTTGTACTCCATCGCCACCGGGTGGGACTTGATGGTGATGCCCTTTTCGCGCTCCAGATCCATGGCGTCGAGCAGCTGGGCGCTGCTTTCGCGCTGGGTGATGGTGCTGGTCATTTCCATCAGTCGGTCGGACAGGGTGGTCTTGCCGTGATCGATGTGGGCGATGATCGAGAAGTTGCGTGTCAGCGAGGTGGACATTGGGAAAACGGGCCGGAGCGGGCGGAAGAGAACCACGAATTGCAGGAAAGACACGCAAAAACAGCGGCTGGGGCGATTGAAGGGTTGGCGGACGACGGGAAACTCTGCTAACAGCAAGAGACTTTGACGCAGCGCTTTCAAATCGAGGACATCCTGGCCCAAGACCACCATGGGGTGGTTTTTTCGGCCGTGGATGGGGAAACGGGTCGCCACGTGGCGCTGCGCCGGTTTTTTCCGTTCGGCTCCGACGGTGGTGGACTTCGGCCCGAGGAGCGCGCCGCCTACGACATCGGGGTGCAGCGGCTTACCGAGGTGGCACACCCCGCGCTGCGGGCAGTCGTGACCGGTGGCTGTGATCCGGTGGACGGGATGCCGTTTCTGGTCACTGAATGGGTGGAGGGCAACACCTTGGCGAATCTGCTGCAGCAGGGCTCGCTGACCCGCGAGTCGGCGATCGCCCTGCTGAGCCAGGCTCTGGAGGTTTCCGAGCTTCTCTCGCAGTTGCTGGCAGAGGACGACGTCTGGGTCGAAACGTCGCCCTCGGCGATTGTCCTCGGCGAAGGCGAATCCGAACGTGGAGTCACCTTCTGGATTTCACCCTTCCGCTGGCTCAGCGCGGAGGAGGCCCGGCCCGGCCTGATGCCCTTGGTGGAACTGCTCGATGCCTCAATGGGCTGGCAACACAAGCCCGTGAGTGACCAGGTCGGCGGCGGACTCGGTGCTTGGCGAAACTGGCTGAAGGCCAATGCCCAAAAGGCCACCCTTGCCGAGGCCCGTGCCGCGCTCACCGCTTTCACCGAAGGCGGCGTGGTCGCCCCCACCCCCTCACCAGGTCCGGTTGGAAAAGTCCGGGCCCCAAGAGCGGCCCCCGCTCACCGACCCATGGTGGTGACCAAGCACAAGACCTCATTGGGCGGCGTGGTCGTCATCAGCCTGCTGGTGCTGACCGCGCTTGGAATGGGCGGCTGGCTTTACTACAAGCAGACCCACCCCAGTGAACCCGTCACTGCCCTGAACGGGGTGAACGTGGACGAGCCGCCGAAAGCTGAAGGCAAGCCCCCAAAGAAAGGTTCCCAGTCGGAAGATCTCGTCGAGGACAAGCCAGTCGAAAAGCCTGCACCCGTCGAGCATGTGGTGGAGAAGCCGCTCGATGAGGCCTCACGCGTGGCGGCCGCAAATGCCCGGGCGGCCGAGCTTTCCAGCCAGCAGGCCAAGGAACTCCAACAGCGCGCCGATCAAGCCAAGGCCGCCGAGGCCAAGGGCGGCGTCTTCGAGGCGAAGGATCTTGAACTGGTGGCCCTGCAAAAAGGCAAGACGATCAAGATTGAGGGTGTGCTAATCGGCGTCGGCGAATCCAAGTCGAAGAAAACCGGCTACCTGCGGTTCACCACCGATCTCGACCCCAAATTCGTGGAGGGAAAGTTCGACAAGCCGACCAAAGACCCAGGCCTCCAGGATGAGGAACTGAAAGCCCTGATCGGAAAACGCATCCGGATCAGCGGCACGGTGGAGGTGACCGCCCTCAACAAGGTCCGCCGCGTGCAGGTCGATTTCCCGAACCGCGCCGCCATCGAGGTCTTGCCTTGATCAGGTCTTGAAATCGCGGGTCTGGAAGGCCAGCCAGCCGATGATGAAGAGCGTGGCGTTCAGGCCTCCGAGCAGGACATACGACTCGAAGATCTTCGCCCAGTCGATGTGCTTCTCCAGCATGAAAAGCCAGGCGCTCATCCGGTAGGTGACGAAGTACTCCTCGTAGGGTTTGAGGAACGAAAAGTTCTGAAGGATCATGTCCATGAACAGGATCGTCAGCGTGATGATTGCGGCGGAGGACGGCTTGATCTTCATGCAGGAGAACATGAAGGCGATTGAGGAAAGCGTGATCATGCTCACGCCGATGCCAACCGCTCCAATGCCCAGACGGGTCGCTCCTTCAGCCCAGTTCGGGAAGGCCGAGAATATCTTCATCTTCGGTTCCATCACAAACAGCCCACCATCGAATCCAACGGCCGCCGCCGCCATCAGATAACCGGTGATGCTGACAAACAGCACGAACGAGAAGGTGTAGATCGTCACGGCGGAGTATTTCACCAACAACAGCCGAAGCCGGGTGATCGGCCGGGCAAAGACGAGACGCAGGTTTCCATCTTCATTCTCCTTGGCCACGATGTCTCCGCCGACGAGGGCGAAGAAGATTGATCCGAGCGTGAACATGCTCAGCAGGATCATCATGAAGCTGATCGAAAGGGAGCTGTAGAAGGTGCTGAAATCGAGTCCATTCTGCTCCAGTTGCTTGCGGGACCAGTTCTGGGTTTTGTCGAGTTTGTAGAAAAACAGGACGATCCCCTCGAGCACGAAAAAGGCCCCGTAGCCCATGTAGGTGCGGGGGCGGGCGAAGAGTTTGCGGAGCTCACTGCGGAGTTGTTCGAGGAAGATCATCGGTCGGTGGCGAGAGGGTCGGCCGACCCGTTGCGGCGGATTTCCATGTAGAAGTCTTCGAGGGATTTCCTCTCAGGGCTGAAGGCGCGGACCTTCACGCCTGCGGCGACAAGTCCCGCGACCACGTCCGCCGGATCCATGGATGGCGGGAGGCTGATCCTGCCCTGTTGCAGCAACTCGCCGCCATGTGACTGAATCACGGTTGCAGCGACATTCCACGGATCGAGTTCGACCTGGAACACCGGCACGTCGCTGGAAAGTTCGCGGACGCTGCCTTCATGGATGCGTTTGCCTTCGCGGAGGATGGCGACTCGGTCGCACATGATCTCGACCTCGCCGAGCAGATGGGAATTGAACAGGACGGTCATGCCGCGATCGCGACGCAGGCCGAGGATGAACTCACGGAACCAGTGGATGCCTTCCGGATCGAGTCCGTCGGTGGGCTCGTCGAGCAGCAACACTTCAGGCTCCGGCAGCAGGGCCTGGGCGAGGGCGAGGCGCTGGCGCATGCCGTGGCTGTAGGTGCGGACCTTGGAATCGATCCGCTTGGTCAGGCCCACGCGCTCGACCACCTCGCGGGCGTCGGCCTTGTTGAAGCCGCCGGAATAGCTGGTCAGGATGCGCAGGTTGTCCCAGCCGCTGAGATACTCGTAGAAGGCGGGGGACTCGAAAATCGCGCCAACCTTCCGCAGCGCTTGGGCCCGTTCCCGGCCGACGTCGAAGCCGCCGATGGTCACGCTGCCGCGCTGGGGCTCGACCATGCCGAGGATGATGCCGAGCGTGGTGCTCTTTCCGGCTCCGTTGTGGCCGAGGAGTCCGTAGATCTCGCCTTTCTTGACGGTGAACGATACGTCCTCCAGCGCAGGCTTTCCGCCAAACTGTTTCCAGAGTCCGGAGACTTCGAGCATGGGTGGCGCTTCCATGGTCAGGGCGTGGTCACGAAGCGCAGATCGCTCGAAGCGCTCAGGTCGGCGTAGAGGATGTTCGTATTCTTCGGACCGGGGTGCCATCCTTCCTTGTCGGCGATCAGAGGGATCGCCTGTGGGCGGCCCTCGATGTTCAGGAAGGAGAGGTTGGTGGAAAGTTGGCCGCTGAGGGAGGAGTTCCAGATATAACTGCAGCCGGTTTTCTCATGTTGCACCGAATCTGCCGGACAGTGGAAGGCCTCTGCATCCTTGAGATAGGGCGTCAGAACGGTGTCGAGAACCTCGATCTCGGCTTCCTTCGTGGGACGGCCTGCCGCGATGTCGGGCATCTTGCGGTTGTTTTCCTGAAGGTAGGATTCGAGCCCCACTCCAAGACTGCGCATCTTCGTGAGGCAGGCGGCCTGCTTGGACTTGGCGATGTTGCCGCGGATCATTGGAAAGGAAATGGCGGAAAGGGCGGCGATGATCACGATGACCACCAGCAGCTCCACCAGGGTGAATCCTCTCAGACTGCGCTTCATTGTCCGAACTCCCGTCCACGGAGGCCCTGCATGGTTTCATTCATCGCTTCCATCAAGGGCGCGAGGTCGAGCTTGGTGTCCGCGCTGGCCTTTTCGAAATAGGCGCGCATCCCCTGCTCGCTGGCCTTGGAAAGAAGGTCATCGCCGAGGTCCTTGGCCTTCTTCATCTCGGCCTCGGTCTTGCCGCTCTGGATTTCCTTGAGCCCCTGCTCGACGAATTTCTTCCGTTGTTCCGTGGACATGGAGTCGAGGGCTTCCATGAAGGTGTTCATCGACTCACGAATGGTCAGGTCGAAGAACAGTTCCCGCTCGCGGGGATTGAGTTTGTCGAAGAAAATCTCGTTGGACCGCTCCTCGCGGTTCTTCTGGCGCTCGCGGAAGTCAAGACGGTTGACCAGGCCTGCGATCCTCCGGATTTCCTGCTCCCGGCGCGCTGCTTCCGCCGCATCCGCATCGCCTTCCTGCTTGGACCAATCCTCCAGATTTGCCCGTTGGACCTCCTTTTCCAACATCTCCGCCGTGACCCGCTTTGAAGACGCCCAGGCGCGGATCCCCCAGACGCCCAGCCACAGCAGGACGAGGATGGTGAGGGCTCGGATGATGACGGCGCGGCGACCCATGACGGCGACGAAGCTAGCCGGGAAACGCCCGCGTGCAAGGCCCGGCCACACAGTTTCTGGAAGGAAAGCCGGTCAGGGCAGCGGACGGACCCGGAGGCGCATGAAGCGATGCGGTGCAGCGGACATCGGCACCGAATCCCGCACGATGAGCTGGGTGGCGGTTTCCGACTCGATGACGGTGGGAACAGCCGACCAGTTGGCGGCGGCCAGATTCTCGCAGACCTCGACGATGTAGCTGAGGTTGGTGGCGGCCGGGTTTTTCGGAATGGTCATGCGCAGGTGGCGGTCTGCCCCGACGAGTTCCTGGTCGTGAAGGATCGGATTCGCGCCTGTCACCAGCGGATTGGTTCCGAGGGCAAACTCGAGGAGGTTCGAAAGCCCGTCCTGATCGGCATCGTCGTTCGCTGCATTGTTGCCGGAGGCGGCATTGCCGAACTGCTGGGTTTCCCAGGCGTCGAGGATGCCGTTGCCGTTCGCATCTGGATTCGAGGCGATCACGCTGAGGGTGAGCGGGGCCTCTGCGAACAATCCGGCAGCATCGGTGATGCGGATCGTGAAGGAATTGGTTCCGACATTGCCACTGCCCGGAGTGCCGCTGAGGACTCCGTTGGCGGCGACATTCAACCAGGAGGGTCCGGACGCTTTCGAGAAGGTCAGACTGTCACCTGAGTCCACATCGGAAACCGTGCCAGCAACGCTGCCGCTGTAAGCCTGGTCCTGGGTGGCATCGGCTGCGGACAGCCCGGCGATGAAGATTGGGACGTCGTTGACGTTGGTGACGGTGATGGAGAGCGTGACGCTGGCCGTGGCGTTTGAAGCATCTTTCACCTCAACGGTGGCCGTGGCGGGTCCGACATCGTCATTTGCTGGCGTGCCGCCGAGGGCTCCACTGGTGGAAACCGTGAGCCAGGCGGGGCCGGTGAGTTTGGTGTAGGTGAGCGTATCTCCCGCATCGATGTCCGCAGCGGAAAGTTGGCCGGAGAACGCGCTGTCCTCGGTGGCACTGAGGATGACCTGATTGACTGGGAAGCTTGGGACGTCGTTGACGTTGGTGACGGTGATGGAGAGCGTGGCACTGGCCGTGGCGTTCGAGGCGTCTTTCACCTCGACGGTGGCCGTGACGGGTCCGACATCGTCATTCGCAGGCGTGCCGCCGAGGGCGCCACTGGAGGAAACGGTGAGCCAGGCGGGGCCGGTGAGTTTGGTGTAGGTGAACGTGTCTCCCGCATCGACATCACTGGCCGCGAGCTGGCCGGTGAAGGCGCTGTCCTCGGTGGCACTGAGGATGACTGGATTGACGGGGAAAGTTGGCTCGTCGTTGACGTTCGAGACGCTGATCGTAAGCGTCGCCTCAGAATAGAGACCGGACGCGTCGGTGGCGCGGACGGTGAAGCTGTTAGAGCCGACGTCCGCATTTCCAGGAGTTCCGGTGAGAGCCCCATTGGAGGCCACCGAGAGCCAGGCCGGACCAACCATTTTCGAGTAGGTGAGGCTATCGCCACTGTCGATGTCACTGGCGGTTCCGCTGAGGCTGCCAGCATAGACTTGATCCTCGGTTGCGCCGCCTCCGGCAAACGTGCCGCTGGAGAAGCTCGGCGCATCGTTTACGTTGGTGACGGTGATCGAAAGGGTGGCGGTTGCCGTGGCGTTCGCAGCGTCCTTTGCTTCGACCGTTGCCGAGATCGGGCCGACATCGCCATTGGTTGGGGTGCCGCCTAGGGCACCGCTGGAGGAAACCGTGAGCCACGCGGGGCCGGTGAGCTTGGTGTAGGTCAGGGTGTCTCCCGCATCGATGTCCGCGGCGGAAAGTTGGCCGGAGAACGCGCTGTCCTCGGTGGCATTGAGGATGACCGGATTGACTGGGAAGCTTGGGACGTCGTTGACGTTGGCGATGGTGATCGAGAGCGTGACGCTGGCCGTGGCGTTTGAGGCGTCTTTCACCTCGACGGTGGCCGTGGCGGGTCCGACATCGTCATTCGCTGGCGTGCCGCCTAGGGCACCACTGGTGGAAACCGTGAGCCACGCAGGACCGGTGAGCTTAGTGTAGGTCAGGGTGTCTCCCGCATCGATGTCGCTGGCCGCGAGCTGGCCGGTGAAGGCGCTGTCCTCGGTGGCACTGAGGATGACTGGATTGACGGGGAAGGTTGGGACGTCGTTGACGTTGGTGACGGTGATCGAGAGCGTGACACTGGCTGTGGCGTTCGAGGCGTCTTTCACCTCGACGGTGGCCGTGGCGGGTCCGACATCGTCATTCGCTGGCGTGCCGCCTAGGGCGCCGGTGGAGGAAACCGTGAGCCACGCAGGACCGGTGAGTTTGGTGTAGGTGAGCGTGTCTCCCGCATCGACATCACTGGCCGCAAGCTGGCCGGAGAACGCGCTGTCCTCGGTGGCATTGAGGATGACCGGATTGACTGGGAAGCTTGGGACGTCGTTGACGTTGGCGATGGTGATCGAGAGCGTGACGCTGGCCGTGGCGTTCGCTGTATCCTTCACCTGGACCGTGGCGGTGGCTGGGCCGACGTCGCCGTTCGCAGGCGTGCCGCCGAGCGCTCCACTGGAGGAAACCGTGAGCCAGGCGGGGCCAGTCAGTTTCGTATAGGTCAGCGTGTCTCCCGCATCGCTGTCGCTGGCCGCGAGCTGGCCGGTGAAGGCGCTGTCCTCGGTGGCACTGAGGATGACCGGATTGACGGGGAAGGTTGGGACATCGTTGACGTTGGAGATGGTGATCGAGAGCGTGACGCTGGCCGTGGCGTTCGCGGCATCCTTCACCTGCACGGTGGCGGTGGCTGGTCCGACGTCCGCATTGGCGGGTGTGCCGCCAAGAGCACCGGTGGTGGAAACGGTGAGCCAGGTCGGACCGGTCAGTTTGGTGTAGGTCAGCGTGTCTCCTGCATCGATGTCACTGGCGGCAAGCTGGCCGGTGAATGCGCTGTCTTCGGTGGCACTGAGGATGACCGGATTGACGGGGAAGATTGGGGCGTCGTTGACGTTGGTGACGGTGATCGAGAGCGTTACACTGGCCGTGGCGTTCGCGGCATCCTTCACCTGCACGGTGGCAGTGGCTGGGCCGACGTCGCCGTTCGCAGGCGTGCCGCCGAGCGCTCCACTGGAGGAAACCGTGAGCCAGGCAGGACCAGTGAGCTTCGTGTAGGTCAGCGTGTCTCCTGCGTCGACATCGCTGGCTGCAAGCTGGCCGGTGAAGGCGCTGTCCTCGGCGGCACTGAGGATGACCGGATTGACTGGGAAGGTTGGGGCGTCGTTGACGTTGGTGACGGTGATGGAAAGGGTTGCCTGGGCGAAGAGGCCTGCGGCATCGGTCACGCGGACGGTGAAGCTGTTAGGGCCAACGTTCGCATTGCCCGGGGTGCCGGTGAGCGCGCCGTTGGAAGCTATGCTGAGCCAGGCCGGACCGACGATTTTCGAATAGGTGAGGGTGTCGCCAGCATCGACGTCGCTGGCGGTTCCACCGAGGCTGCCGGAGTAGCCCTGGCCCTGGGTGCCACCGGCTCCGTTGAGGGTGCCGCTGGAGAAGGTGGGCGCGTCATTCACGTTGGCGACGGTGACGTTCAAGGTGGCGGTCGAGGAGGCTCCGAGGCTGTCGGTGACCTGCACGCTGAAGGAGTTGAGACCGACCTCGCTGTTTCCCGGGGTTCCGGAAAGCACGCCCGTGGTGGAAACACCGAGCCAGGAGGGACCGCTGAGCTTGCTGAAGGTCAGGGGGTCGCTTTCAGGATCGCTGGCCAGCAAGCTGGAGGAGACGGTCGTGCCCTGGGTGGCGGCGAGGGCGATGGGGTTCGACTGGAAAGCCGGGGCGGTGTTGCCGCGGGTGTAGGCGAGAACGAGATCGTTGCCCGATTGCTGGACGGCCCAGGTGCCCTTCGCGGTGGGGATGCCGGTCTTGTCGATCACGAACTCCGAAGCGTCGAATCCGGAGATGCCGCTAGTGGTCTGGGCGAGGAGGAAGGTGCGCGAGGTTTCGGTGAAATTGGCGAGAGCTTGTTCGCTGATGCGGATGGTCACCGGATTCGCAGCGCTGGCATTCAGGATGAGGGAGGCGGCGGTGAGTTTATCGAAACCAGTGCCTGAGGTACCGGTCCAATTGCTGATCTGCCAGGCGATGCTGGAGTTCGGCGAGAGGGTGACCGAGCTGGCGGCAGTGAGGTTGCCGACGCCGTTGTTTCCGGGAGCGAGGCTGCCGTTGACCGTCAGTGCGCCGCCCACGGAGCCCGTGCCGCCGAGGGTGGCGGGGGCGGAAACGGAGACCGCCCCGGTGCCGGTGGCCGAGCCGGTGGTATTGTTGGCCAGCAGGGTTCCGGCGGAAACCACCACACCGTCGGTGTGGGTGCTGGCGTTGGTGAGGGTCAGCGCGCCGGTCCCGACCTTGGTCAGCTTGGTAGCTCCGTTGATCACGCCCGAGAAGGTGCTGGAGGTGCCCAGATTTCCGACCTTCCATTCACTGCCGGTCTTGGCGTTGGCCTCAAGGGTGCCCGCGCCGCTGAGTTCCCCGAACTCGCCGATCGATGCGTTTGAATACAGGCCGATGGTGCCATCGACGATGACCTTGGCATTCCGCAGCTCGACGGTGCCCTTGATCGTGACGTCATTGACGGCCCGGATCGTGCCGAGGTATCCGGTCCAGTTGCCGAAGGCGGATTCCAGGATGATGGCGCGGCGATCAGCGTAGGCTCCATAGCCGGCGCCGTTGCTGAGGTTGACGACAGCAGCTGAGTCGCCGGTCATCCCACCGGAAAGCCAGTTGTGCTTTCCATAACTGCCGCCGGTGGCGGAAACGGTGTTGGTGCCGATGACGTTGATGGTGTCCTTAAATCCGATGTCGCCATTGTCCACCGCATACTGGCTTGCGGCGCGGAGGGTGGCGCCGCCGCCGAGGGTGAGGCTCTGGGCGTCGATCCAGTTGACGTTGTAGAGTCCGTATCGGACTTCAAGCACCGCGTTGGTGATGGTGAGGTCGATGGCGGAGGCGAGTGCGGTATTCACACCCTGTCTAACAATGCCACCCTGGAAGCTGACCGGACCGGTGAAGGTGTTGGTGGCTCCCAGGACCAGGGTGCCCGCTCCGGTCTTGATCAGGCCGGAAGTGCCTCCGATCGGGGCGTTGATGGTGGTGGTTTGGTTCGTGACCGCGATGGATGGTGACCCGGTGAAGGTATTCATCGACAGCGAGCCCGAGGTGCCGGTGTTCAGGGTCCAGCCGTGGGTGTTGTTGGTGTCGCCAAAGGTCAGACCACTGAGGGTCACGGTGGAATCGAGCGTCACGGTGCGCGCAGCGGTGATGTTCAGGGTTCCGAAGTTGGCGGTGCTGCCGATGCTGGTGGGCACACCGCCTGATTGCCAGTTTCCGGTCGTCGGCCAGGAACCGCCGCTCAGGTTGGTCCAGACGCCGGTGACGACGGGTGAGGGAGTGACGAGGGTGAGGGTGGTGCCATACCCGTAACCCGCCGAGTTTTTCGCGTAGGCGCGGAGGTAATAGGTCGTGCTGGCGGTGAGGCCGGTGAGGGTGCTGGTGAAGGATCCGGTGCCGCTGCCATCGATCGTGCGGCTGCTGGCGACCGTGGGATCGACGCTGGTGCTCCAGCAAACGCCGCGTTCGGTGACGGTGTCGCCGCCATCCCAGATGTTCACGCCGCCGCTGCTGGCGGTGGAGTTGCTGAGAAGGATCGGAGCGACCGTGCTGACCGCCGGGACAGAGGCACCGACCACAAGGGTCTGGCTGACATTGGTGGCGGGAAGGAAGGCCGTGCTGCCGGGCTGCGAAGCCGTGATGGTGGTGGTGCCGGTGCCGACGGCGGTCAGGTCGTTTCCAAACTGCACGATTGCGACCGCCGGATTCGAGCTGGAGTAGGAAACCGGCAGGCCGGAAGTGGCGGAAGCGTTCAGTGGCAGCAAGGCTCCGTAGGCGACGGCGGGCAGGGAGCCGAAGGTGATGCTCTGCGGCTTCTTTCCGAGGCTGATGCTGCCATCGATGTAGAGGCGGGAGGTGTCCCAGGTCAGGCCACCTGCGAGGGTGGGCAGCGTGACGCTGGTGAAGGTGCCGCTGAACGTGGTGGCGGAGAACAGCTGGAAGTTGTCCCCGGCGGCAAGGGCGTCGCCACTGGCGGTGACGGTGAGGGTGCCGCCGCAGGTCAGGGTGTTGATGCCAGTGAGGAGGTCGTTCGACAGGGTGCTGCCGGTCTTTTTCAGCCTCATCGTTGTCTGGCTGGTCGAGGCGAGCGTGAGGTTGTTGGAGAACCCGATCGTTCCCGTCGCGCCATCGACGCCGACCACGAGAAGGCCGTTGACCGTGGTGGAACCGCCGATGCTGCCTGAACCGGCGAGCGTGGCGGTGCTGGCGACCGTCACGTTTCCACCGCCGAGGGAGCCGCCCGCGAGTTGAAGGGTGCCGGCACTGATGCTGGTGGTGCCGGCGTAACTGCCGGAGCCGGTCAGCTTCATGAAGCCCGCGCCGGATTTCACCATGCTGGTAGAGCCGTAGATTCCCCCGCTGATCAGCAGGTCAGTGGCGGCCGCTCCATTGGCGACGTTGAAGGTGGTGGTGCCCGAGACCAGGTTGATGCCGTTGGCGATGATCGATCCGGTGGTGGAGGAGTTGATTGGAACGGTCAGGTTCGCGTTGAAACGGATCTCCCCTCCCCCGGTCACCGAGCCGCCAGTCATGGTCAGGCCGCTCATGTAGTTTTCCCTGTCGAACTGGAGCGTGCCGCCGTTGATGGTGGCGCTGCGTCCGCCGGGATCCACTCCGAAGCCGTGGGAGGCGGTGAACTGGGCGGTGGCTCCGCTGTTCACGGTCAGAGCACCCGTGCCGATGCTGCGGTTCGAGTACCAGCCGCCACCAGTGGCGACGAGCTTGCCGGCGGAAACGATGGTGCCACCTGAGTAGGTGTTGCCTTGGGAAACGGTGAGGGTATTCGCGCCTTGCTTCGTGAGGCTGAAGGCACCGGAGACGACTCCATTGAGGGTGAGGTCGCCGCCGTTGACGGTGACGGTGCGATTTCCTCCGAGGGCCACATTTCCGCTGAGGATCAGGTTGTTCGGGCCGACGCAGGAGAAGTTTCCATTCCAGGTCTGGGCACCTGCAAGAGTGACGGTGGACCCGCTGCTGTTGCCGATCGCGCCGCCGGTAATGATCAGCGCTCCACCGGCGAGAGCGTTGGCGGAGTTCAGGTTGAGCTGGCCTGCGGAAAGGGTGGTGCCGCCGGTGTAGGTGTTGGAGGCGTTCAGGACCAGCGTTCCGGCACCGGCCTTGGTGAGGCCATTCGTGCCGGCGAGGACGGTGTTGAGCGTGGCGCTGTTAGACGAAACCGTGAGGGTGGGCGAGCCGGAGGAAACCGCGAGGGTGAGCGGGCCGCCGGTGCCGGTGTTGAGGGTCCAGCCGTTGGTTCCCGATGGGGTGCCGAACCTGAGATTTCCGATCGTCCGCGCGCCGTCGAGTGTGACCACGGCCGGAGCGGAAAGATTGAGCCTGCTGAAGTCGGCGGTGATGCCGGTGCCGTTGGCGATCGTATTGTTGAACCAGTTGGCGGCCGTGGTCCATGAGCCGCCTGCTGGATTGGTCCAGGTGGGAATGGGCGCGATCAGGAGCTGGGCGGTGTTCGAGTTGGTGCCGCCCTGGGTGTTAGAGGCGACGCAGCGGTAGAGCTTGTTGTCATCTCCTGCTGCGGTCGTGAAACTGTAGGTGCCGGAGGTGGCCCCGCTGACATTCGACCAGTTGCCGCCGTTGTTGGTGCTGACCTGCCATTGAAGGGTCGGCGCAGGGGTGCCGGTCGCGGCGGCGGTGAAGGTCGCGGTTTGTCCGGCGGCGGAGACCACCGAGTTCACCGGCTGGGTGGTGAAGGATGGCCGCGCGTTCGCCGTGACCGTCAGGGTGGCGGCATTCGAGTTGACCGACGAGAGGCTGTTGAAGACCACGCAGCGGTATTGCTTTCCGGAATCCAAGGAAACTACGGCAGGTGTAGTATAGCTCGCGGAGGTGGCACCACTGACGTTGGTCCAGGTGCCACCTGCGTTGATGCTGACCTGCCATTGATAGGACGGAGATGGCAATCCGGTGGCCGTCACGGTGAAGGTGGCGGTGTTGCCCTGGCCGACCGATTGATTGGTGGGCTGACCGGTGATCGCCGCATCGAAACCAACCTGGATGCTGCCATCCAACAGCAGCCCGCTGGTGTCCCATTTCAGGCCTGCGGTCAGGGAGGGAAGTGTGAAGGCCGAGAAGGTTCCCGAATACGATCCGGCGGTGAAGAGCACGAACTTGTCACCGGCAACGAGTGTGCCCGCGAGGTTGGCCACGGTGAGCGTGCCGCCGTAGGTGAGGCTGGTCGGACCCGTGACCTTGTCGCAGGTGGCGGCGGTCTTGTTGATCTCCATCGACACTCCACCGGCAAGGGTGAGCGAGTTGTTGAAGGCAAGCGTGCCGATGCCGCCGATGCCCGGGGCGAGAGTTCCGTTGACCGTGGTGGCGGCGCCGATCGTGCCAGTGCCGCTGAGGGTGCCCGCCGCCCCGATGCTGACCGGGCTGCCGTTCGAAAGGCTGCCACTGAGTTGAAGCGTTCCGGCGTTCACGGCGGTGATGCCGGTGAAAAGGTTCGTCGAGGAAAGCACAAGGTTGCCCGGTCCGGCCTTGATCAAGCCGTCGGTGCCAGTGAGGACCGTGGCCAGGGTCGCAGTGCCGCCGTTGACCGTGACAGTGGGATCGCCGCTGATGCCGATGTCGAGTGAGAGCGAACCGCCGGTGCCGGGGCTGACGACCCAGTTTCCGGTGAAGCCCGCGTTTCCGAAAATCATCCCGCCGATCGAGCGGTTGCCATCGAGCGTGACGGTGGCAGTGCTGACGGGACTGACGGTGCCGAAGTCGGCGATGCCGTCCGCGCCGCTGGCATCGATGCCGTTGAGCCAGTTCGTGGTGGTGGGCCAGGAGCCGCCGCCGTTGGTGGTCCAGGTGCCGCTGGAGCCGCCGGTGGTGAAGGAAACGTTGGCCCCGTAGCTGGTTCCGATGGCATTGATGGCGTAGGCGCGGACGTGATAGACGGTGCCGGGGAGGAGGCCGCTGAGCGAGCTGGTGAAGGTGCCGATCGTCGGGCCGTTGGTGGTCTTGCTGTCGAAGACCGTCGGGTAGGGAGAGGTGCTCCAGCAAACGCCGCGCTGGGTGACGGGCCAGCTGCTGTCCGAAGTGATGATGCCGCCGGAAGTGGCGGCGGTGGGGGTGATGGCGCTGACGTTGGTGGTGGTCAGGACCGGTCCGGGAAGAAGGTTCACGCCGAGCACGGCGCACTCGCCCCAGCGGTCGCCCGAGGTGACCCAGTAGCCGCAGGGTTTCCCGGCGATGCGGGCCTGATAGATGCTGTCGGCATTGACCAGCGTGCCGTTGTCATAGGTGTAGAAGCCGATGCTACCCTCGTTCTTGCTGGCTCCCGGCAGGGTGATGCCGGAAGGAAGCTGGACGGGCATGTTCCATTTCACGAAGGGGATCGGGCAGTTGCCGGGGATCCAGACCTTGCGGACGTTGGTGTAGTCGCCCGCGCGGGCATCAACGTTGAACGGCACGGCGGGATTGACCGTGATACTACGGGTGTAGTTGATCACGAGCGAACCGCCGACGGTGTAGTTGAAGGTGGCGGTGAGGTTGACCTGCTGGGTGACCGGGACCTGGAAGTTGGTGGTCGGATCGAGATTCGCGGGGGAAAAATTCAGGACCACCGGTGAGGGCAGATACACACCGGAGGGATCGGTGAGGGTGACGGTTCCGGTCATCTGCGTGGATGGGGCCGGATCGCTGGCAAGCGTCGGGCCGCCCCAGGAATCCCAGGTGCTGTAGGCGGTGGCACCGTTCAGGGAGAACTGGTAATTGGAGGGTCCGGAGGAGGGAACGGGGTTGTCGATGCTGCCGACGGTGATGTCGTGGCTGATGCCGAGCAGCATTTCGCAGTAGCTCTGCTTTTCAGGCGTCGTGAGCCCGGCGATGCCATTCACAAGCGTGGCCGCGGCGAGCGCCTCGCGCTGGAGGAAGGCCAGCACGCGGGTGCCGAGATCGGCTCCGAGCGGCAGGGCGCGAAGTTCGGCGAGCTTCGGCTGGAGGCTGGCGGGAAAATTCGAACCGAGGGCGGCCTCGACCATGTTCCAGTCGCTGACGACGCGCATGTGGAGCTTGCGATCGACGTCGTAGGTTGGAGGGATCTCGGGAAAGACCTGGGCCTGGGCCTCGGGCTTTCCGGTGATGGCGAGGTTGTGCTTGTGGGAGTTCAGCAGGATCAGGTAGCCGCCGGTGTCGTAGGTGGGGCCACCGTGAACGCCGCCGTCGCCGCCGTGGAATTCGAGGCGGTTGGTGTTGAGGTTGATGTAGCCGGCGAAGTCGCGCTTCAAGGTCAGCCTCCAGAGCAAGGTGTCCATGTTGGCCTTGTGGGCGTCGTCGCCCCAGATCGCGCAGGCCAGTGAGCCCATGATGAAGGTGAGGGCCTCGGAGGCATGGCCACCATCGACGTCGCCATGATCGGCCGTGGCTCCGAATTTCTTGCGGAACAATTCCGTGATGTAACGTGGGCCGCCACGGATGTTGGTGGCGAGCACGCCGCCCGCGCCGCAGGAGTAGGTTTGGCCGGCGCTGGGGGTTTCCGGGAAAGCGTTGCGACCGATGCCGCCGCGCGAGTAAGGCAGGCCGCCGCCATTTCCTCCGGCGAGCTCCTGGATTCGCTCCAGCATGTCGTCGAGCTTCGGAAGGTCGACCCGTGCCGGGGTGCGGGAGGCGATGGCGAGCCCGGTGGCGATGGTGCCAGTGGCCCCGATGTAACCCGCGCCGCCGTAGCCGACATTGAGACCATGACCGGAAGTGAAATCGCCGAGCACCATTTCCTCGGCGTCTTCCACGGCTTTCTGAAGACCGGGGAGAATCGTGGCATCGCGAGTGCGGAAATAGTATTCCGCGAGGAACATCAGGCGGGTGCCACGCGGGTAGGCCCAGCCGCCGGGATCATTGGCGGCGACGAAAGTGGCGGCTTTCTGAATGTGGGTGGCGTAGGCGGGGTCACCGGTGGCCATCAGGCCGAGTCCGGCAAGCGCGGTGCGGAAATGGGCATTGGCGTAGTCACCACCGCCAGAAGGCCAGGAGCCGTCCGCGCTTTGTTCGCGTGCGAGGCGGTGGGCGAGGATGGCACTGTAGTTGGCGACCTTCTCGCTGTTGGGATCATAGCCGCTGCCGAAGCTGCCGATCTGCGGGATGGTGTACTCGATTTCCTCAAGATAGGGACCGACTTCCGGTGGCAGGACCGGTGCGCCATTGACATCGAACTGACGCGGCGAAACCGGCGTGGTGGCGAGCGTGGCCTTGCGGGTGCGGACGCTTGGCAGGATCGAGCCGGAGCCGGAGGCCTGGACCTTGAACTTCAGCGTCGTGTAGCCAGCGGGCACGGCATACTCGATCATCGAGTTGTTGCGGGTGCCGATGACGTTGGTGACCGCGGTGGCACCATCGAGGACGTTGGCTCCGGTGGCATCCTTGCCCATCTGCGGGGAGGAGAAGCCGCTTTTCTGGATGATCGTCTGGGCGTTGAGATAGAGCACGCCGCCGCTGCCGTTTTCGAAGCGCGGGTTGATCCAGTTGGTCAGCGCGCCGTTGTCGCTGACGGCGGTAAGGCGGACGAAATCCTGACCTGTTAGAGAAATCGAGACCTCGGCCGTGGTGGTCGGCGCGGTGAGGGTGGTGCCAGCATAGGCAGACAACGAGGCGCGGAGGACCTTGAGTTTCACGGCCCCGCGGCCCTCGGCGACATCGACGAGCTGGCCGGCGTGGATTTCAAGCCCGCGCGAATCCTTGGCGAGAACGGTCATCGGGAAGGTGACGTTGCTGGCCGTCTTGATGCGCTGCTGCTCGATCTCCAGGATGACATCACCCGGATAAACCTTGCCGTCCGAAGGAGCGCCTTCCGCCGTGTCCATCACGCCGAACGAGTTCTGGATCAGGCCGGATGGATCGACGAGGGCCGGCGGGAAAAGTGCGGCGAAAGCGGGTGTGGCAAGCGCCTGATCGAAGGGCCGGGCCTTGATGCCTAGAGGCCCAAGATAGAGGAAGGACGCGTTGGCGCAGGCCACTGCGTTGGCCCCGGTGCTGTCGAAATAATCACCCCAGGGTCCGGGACGCGTGGAATAGAACGCGGCGGGCGTCAGGGCGGTGCCATACTTCGTTTTCCAAGCTTCGAGATCAAAAGCCGCCTGAGTCTGGGAAAGGCCCGAGGCAAGCAGCAGCAGCGGGATGAGGGGTCGGAATCGGAGATTCATCGGGGTGTGCGTTCGGACGCGGGGCTGGGTTTTGAGAGGGTGACCTGAACAGTGACCGGCGTGCCGGTCGCGGGGAGAATGGCGGTGTTGGGGACGTGCGATTGGTCATCGCCACGATCGCTTCCGGAGTTGTTGATGAGAGCGAGGTCATCGGCGATCAATGAGACGATCGAGCCGTCAAGGTTCGCCGCGAATCCGGCTTCATTGAAACGCGAGCCATTGTAGAGCCAGAAGCGGTCGGGCAGTCTCGTGCCTGCCGGTTCGGTCAGGGTGATCAGCTCCTGGATGACATGGGATTCCAGCTTTCCTTCGATCTCCCATTCCACGGTCACACGCACCGCTGCTTCGGCGGGCACGGCGAGGATATGGTCCGGGTTTCCTCCACAAGGTGCCGGTTTCACGCCTAACAGAAGAAGCGCCACATGAATGTCGCGGGGGCTCGCCGTGGTGATGAAGGCCGACTCGTGGGTCTTGCCGGTGGCGGTGGTGAGGGCGTATTCGACCGATCCCTCGCGCATGTTCATCTTGCCGGGAAAACGGATCGAGCGGAAGGTTGGATCGAGGGTCACCTCGCCCACCCGCAGTTTGCCGGACTCCAGCTTTTCGATTTGGAGATCCTTGCGGAGCATGGCCTCGGCGGCTTCACGTCCGGCTGCTCCAGCATCCCCCGCTTTTTTTGGCGCGGTGGGCATCACCATCTCCTTCGGCCGAAACGCATCCTCGGGAGGCGCGGCTGGGGACTGGATCGCGACCTCGACGAATCTTGGCCTGGCTCCTTCTTCCCCGGCGGCAGTGACCTTCCACTCGGTCGGTTTGCCTGAAATCCTGAGGCTGCCCTCAACCCGGCTGCCTGTCCGGGTGAAACGGAACGTTCCGGGATCGGGATGCTGGATGCCGCCTTCGATGCGGGTCAAGCCAGCAGCATCGCGCTCAACTGAGGCGATCTTTCCCACCACTGGATGGCCATCCGGCAAGGTGAATCGCAGGGTCGAACCATCCTTGGCGATCTGATCGAGGAAATCGTCCGGAACCTCGATTTCAAGGGGCTTTTCAGGGATCCTGGCCGTCGGCGCTGGCGATGAATCCGGCTCGGCATTCAGACGAGGGCACGAGTCCGCCATGACGAGCAAAAGGCAAAGTGCACCAAGGTGCTTCCACATTCGAGAACTCATGAAAAATCCAATTCAAACCTAAGAACGGTCGAACGCTATCGAATTCAATCGGAGTTGTCCATACGTTGAATGGACAGAAATCATCGTTGGCCCGGATGAGTGCCGAACCTCGAACAAGAAACGTTCACTTCGGACAAAAGGTCACCGGATCGGCTCACGGTGAAGCACCTGATCCCAGGAAGTGACCCCGATGACCGGAAGATACCTCGCGGCGATCTCATCCTCCTTCGGCCCTCCGAGCGCCTGATAGAGGAACCAGATCGGCTTTTTCCCGAGTGGATCTCCCGGTTCGTCCGGAAACTTCCGCAGGCCGATGCGCAGGCCGCCCTCTCCGCGGTTGTCGATCCAGTTGTGATACTGCCAGGCCTCGATCGAGGAAAGCGACTGGATCTTCTTCCATGCCAACGCCATGCCCGCCGCCTGATCGGTGAGGGATTTCTCCGAGTAGTCCTTCGAGTTGAAACCGTTCTCCGAAAGGTGGACCGGCCGCACTTTGCCATGATCACGGAGCGCAGGCAGCTTCATGAAGGCATCCAGCACCTCCAGGTTCTTCGGCGTGATCTTCGCCGTGTTGAACTCAAAGGTCGCCTGCCCGTCTTCCCAGGTGCGTGGATTTCCGAGGCCCTGCGGATACGGATGATAGGCCAGCGCCCAGGGGAAGTCCCCTTCTGCCCGACAAAATCCAGTGAGCAGTTCAAGCATTCGCTTCGATCCATACCAGCGGGCCTCGCCCTTGTTCGCCCAATGATGGGTCAGGCTGATGAATGGCCGACTGTTAGAGTCATACTGCCTCGCGATCAGGCTCACGAGCCGCATCGAGCGCTGATAAAGGTCCATGTAAACGATATCCGGCAGCGCTCCGGCATTCGTCCAGACCCAACCGGCATCGACCTCGTTGTGGATGATCCAGTGATGGACGCGACCGTGAACGCCATCGGTCTTCGACCAGCGCTCGGTGATCAGGTTGAGGATCGCCCCGTAAAGCGCGAGCCCGTCCGGCGAGGTCACATTTGGCATCGCGAAAGTGCCGTCCTTGGTGGCTCCGGGATGGCCTAACAGACGGACCACCTTGTCGCCGCCCCGGGCCGGATTGGCGACCAGCAGGATGACCGAAACCATGACGCCGCGTTTCTCCGCCTCGCGGAAGGTCTGGTCATGTCCAGCGAGCGCCTTTTCATCGGCATAGTAGGTGCGGCCCTGCCATTGGAACGGAGTGTGCCCGGGCGCCGGGTCGAGCGAGACCAGCGAGTGAATCATCATGTTCACCGTCACCGACGAAATCCCGAGATCATCGAGCTCGCCCGGGAGTCGGTTCGGAGTCCAACCCCCGAGCCCCTTCTTCGTCTTCGGCTTCGCAGGCGGCAGCTCCGGTGCGCGACAGGCCACCACGTCCGCATAGCGTCCATGGGTCAATGCCTCCTGGCCCTCGGCCGTCTTCCGGAACAACTGCCAGCGCGACGTCAGGCGATCATGATCGCGGCCATCGCGTTTGACGACTCTCGGCACTTCGATGGAAAAACTTCCATCACCCGAGACGGTCACGGGAACCAGGGATTCGTAGCGCTTTTCCCCGCCGAGGACGAATTCCATCGGCACGTCTGCGAGATGGAGATCCTCGGTCGGCCCGACTGCCTTGCCGCTGATCCTGATGGTTCCGCTGCCGACCTCGACGCGATCAATCGAGCTTGGCATCGCACGTTTCAGATAGGCTTCGAGCATCGGTGCCTCCGCCACGCTCCCAGGAACCGGCTTCGCATCGAACTCACCGGGACGCTCCGGACGGATTCTAACATTGCGGATCTGGAGAATGCGGTCGGGCTTGAGCGGCAGGTCGAGACGCAGCTGGCTCCAGCTCTTCGGCAGAGGCTTTCCCGGCTGGACGAGCGCCGCGACGTAGGGACTCCAGGTCTCGCTGTTCCCAAATGCCGGCAGGTAGCGCGCGGTCTTCGAGTCGAAGGGCGGTCCAGGCAGCACCGCGAAAGAGGCCACCCCACCGGCGCAGAAGTACTCCATCTCCAGTACCAGATTCCCGGCCGGGATCGCGCCACCGGGCGTGGCGAGCACCGACATCGGCCCGCGGATCTCGGTCACTCCACCCGGCGACTGCGTGAACGAGGGATGAGGGCCGTCATGCCGTTCAAGACGCAGTGGCACCTCGGCGGCCGGAAGCAACGCGACGAGGGCCAGGAGGAAAAGTGAGAGACGAATCATGAGCCTTTTGGAAAAGCGGAACTGCAAGTGAACGTGGGCTCACTTCCCATTGCTGGCACCCTCCGGCGCGGACCGCTGTTTCTGATAGGCCTCATACTTGGCGAACTCGCTGATCTTTTCGCGGACATTCGCAGGTGGGATCACCGGACCGCCCGGCACCGGCTCGAAGGTGAAACGACCCGTGGCCTCGCCGCTCTTGAACGCCACCGGCAGCCCGGTCTTCACGCTGAACCAGGCTTCGCGGAGCTGGAGCTTCGAGGCATCGGTGACGTCATCAATCTTGTCCGGATCCGGCTTCGTCGTGACAGGTGCCTCCCGGAAATAGGCGCAGGATTCGCCATGCGCGTCCTCGATCTTCACGAAGAGCTTCGGCGTGACCCAGTGCACGCCGGGAAAGCGCTTGCGGAAAAGCTGCTCGACCGTCGGGTAGCTGGCGAGGTCTGTCAGCAGCACCTCC